>NZ_JBFULB010000231.1:0-6312 GCF_056400545.1 Stenotrophomonas sp. P5_A8
GCCTGGCCTGGATCGGTGTGCCACCGCGCCAAGAGCAGCCGACCAACGGTCGGCTCTACCGGGTCCGGTGCGACACACCGTCGCATCCGCCCCCTGCCCAAGGCGGCCGAATCAGGGTAAAATGTCGCGCTTCCCCACATCTCGGGTATGCCGATGCTGCGCATCCAGGCTGAAGCTCTCACCTACGACGACGTCTCGCTCGTCCCCGCACACTCCCTGATCCTGCCCAAGGATGTCAGCCTGGAAACCCGGCTGACCCGCGACCTGCGGCTGAAGCTTCCGATCCTTTCCGCGGCCATGGACACGGTCACCGAAGCCCGCCTGGCGATCGCCATGGCCCAGCTCGGTGGCATGGGCATCATCCACAAGAATCTGAGCGTGGAGCAGCAGGCCGCTGAAGTCGCCAAGGTCAAGAAGTTCGAGGCCGGCGTCATCCGCGACCCGATCACCGTCGGCCCGGAAACCACCATCCGAGACGTGCTGGCCCTCACCCAGGCGCGCAACATCTCCGGCGTGCCGGTGGTGGACGGCGGCGGCCAGCTGGTCGGCATCGTCACCCACCGTGACATGCGCTTCGAGACCGAGCTGGACGATCCGGTCCGCCACATCATGACCAAGAAGGATCGCCTGATCACGGTCAAGGAAGGCGCGGCCTCCGATGAAGTGCTGCAGCTGCTGCACCGCAACCGCATCGAGAAGATCCTGGTCGTCAACGATGATTTCGCCCTGCGCGGCCTGATCACCGTCAAGGACATCCAGAAGAACACCGATTACCCCAACGCCGCCAAGGACACCGCCACCCGCCTGCTGGTCGGCGCGGCCGTCGGCGTCGGTGGCGATACCGACCGCCGGGTCGAGGCGCTGGTCGCCGCCGGGGTGGACGTGCTGGTGGTGGACACCGCGCACGGCCACTCGCAGGGCGTGCTGGACCGCGTCAGCTGGGTCAAGAAGCACTTCCCGCAGGTGCAGGTCGTCGGTGGCAACATCTGCACCGGTGAAGCCGCACTGGCGCTGCTGGACAGCGGCGCGGACGCGGTCAAGGTCGGCATCGGCCCGGGCTCGATCTGCACCACCCGCGTGGTCGCCGGTGTCGGCGTGCCGCAGATCACCGCGATCGACTTGGTCGCCGAGGCGCTGCAGGACCGCATCCCGCTGATCGCCGACGGTGGCATCCGTTACTCCGGCGACATCGGCAAGGCGCTGGCCGCCGGTGCCTCCACCATCATGATCGGTGGCCTGCTGGCTGGTACCGAGGAATCGCCCGGCGAGACCGAGCTGTTCCAGGGACGTTCGTACAAGAGCTACCGCGGCATGGGCTCGCTGGCCGCGATGGAGAAGGGGTCCAAGGACCGCTACTTCCAGGACGCCTCCAGCGCCGACAAGCTGGTGCCCGAGGGCATCGAAGGCCGCGTGCCGTACCGCGGCCCGGTTGGCGGCATCATCCACCAGTTGATGGGCGGCCTGCGCGCCACCATGGGCTACGTGGGCTGCGGCACCGTCGAAGACATGCGCACCAAGCCGAAGTTCGTCAAGATCAGCGGCGCCGGCCAACGTGAGAGCCACGTCCACGACGTGCAGATCACCAAAGAGCCGCCGAACTACCGCGCCTGATGCAGCATGAGCAAAGAGGAACGAGGAAGCTGATTCCCGTTCCTCTTTCTCTATCGGCCGCCGGTAACGACGCTGTGTTTCCCGTATTTACTCCTGCATTGCCCGGGCACCATGACCAACATCCATAACGACAAGATCCTCATTCTCGATTTCGGCGCCCAGTACACCCAGCTGATCGCGCGCCGCATCCGCGAGCTCGGCGTGTACTGCGAGATCTGGGCATGGGACCACAACCCGGCCGACATCGCCGCGTTCGGCGCCAAGGGCATCATCCTGTCCGGCGGCCCGGAATCGACCACCCTGCCGGGTGCGCCGGCCGCACCGCAGGAAGTGTTCGACAGCGGCCTGCCGATCTTCGGCATCTGCTACGGCATGCAGACCCTGGCCGCCCAGCTCGGTGGCGCCACCGAAGCGGCCGACCAGCGTGAGTTCGGCCATGCCGAAGTCAACGTCGTCGCCCCGGATGCGCTGTTCAAGGGCCTGAGCGACCACGGCGGCGAGCCGAAATTGAACGTCTGGATGAGCCACGGCGACCACGTCTCCGTCGCACCCCCGGGCTTCACCGTCACCGCGGTGACCGATCGCATCCCGGTGGCCGCGATGGCCAACGAAGAAAAGCGCTGGTACGGCGTGCAGTTCCATCCGGAAGTGACCCACACCCTGCAGGGCCAGGCGCTGCTGCGCCGCTTCGTGGTGGACGTGTGCGGCTGCGAAACCCTGTGGACCGCCGCCAACATCATCGACGACCAGATCGCCCGCGTGCGCGAGCAGGTGGGCGATGACGAAGTGATCCTGGGCCTCTCCGGCGGCGTTGATTCGTCGGTCGTGGCCGCGCTGCTGCACAAGGCGATCGGCGACAAGCTGACCTGCGTGTTCGTCGATACCGGCCTGCTGCGCTGGCAGGAAGGCGACCAGGTGATGGCGATGTTCGCCGAGCACATGGGCGTCAAGGTGATCCGCGTCAACGCGGCGGACCGCTACTTCAGCAAGCTCGAAGGCGTCAGCGACCCGGAAGCCAAGCGCAAGATCATCGGCAACCTGTTCGTGGACATCTTCGATGAAGAATCCACCAAGCTGAAGAACGCCAAGTGGCTGGCGCAGGGCACCATCTACCCCGACGTGATCGAGTCGGCCGGCAGCAAGACCGGCAAGGCCCACGTGATCAAGAGCCATCACAACGTCGGCGGCCTGCCCGAGCACATGAAGCTGGGCCTGGTCGAGCCGCTGCGTGAGCTGTTCAAGGACGAAGTGCGTCGCCTCGGCGTCGAACTCGGCCTGCCGCGCAGCATGGTCTACCGCCATCCGTTCCCGGGCCCGGGCCTGGGCGTGCGCATCCTCGGCGAAGTGAAGCGCGAATACGCCGAACTGCTGGCCAAGGCCGATGCCATCTTCATCGACGAGCTGCGCAAGGCCGATCTGTACGACAAGACCAGCCAGGCGTTCGCGGTGTTCCTGCCGGTGAAGTCGGTGGGCGTGGTCRGTGATGCGCGTGCGTATGAGTGGGTGATCGCGCTGCGCGCGGTGGAAACCATCGATTTCATGACGGCACATTGGGCGCACCTGCCGTATGACTTCCTGGGCACGGTGAGCAACCGGATCATCAATGAGCTGCGGGGGGTGTCGCGGGTTGTCTATGACATCTCGGGGAAACCGCCGGCGACGATCGAGTGGGAATGAGTTGAATGACGAGGGCGCCGCGAGGCGCCCTCGTCAGTTGTGCGACCGGTGCTGACAGGTAGGGGCACGCGACGGCCCGACTGTCGTACGTTACGCACCGCGTTGCCACCGTCGTGCCGCAGAAAAAGCCGGCTGCTGCTGTTCTGCATGTCGACGCTGATCTGCGCCTGCCGCTCGCACCCAACATGCGTGATGCGAGGACAGTTGGTCACTGGGGTTCAGCGGATCTCAAGCGGTTGATGGCGCAGGCGTACGAGGGTCGGGAAGTGTCCGGAATTGGCTGATCAGAAAATAATTTGACATATCGGAAATATCTTTGTAATTCTGCGAAGGTCGTCTTTCCCGGATTCCCGCCGTGCTCGTGATTGCGCTTCCCTGCTGCTTGGCAAACGTGCTCGATCGCAAGGTGCGCCCATGAGCGCGCGGCGGCCCGCCCGTGATATCGCTCGCTACACGCTGCCCCTTCTGTTCCTCGGCATCTTCATTGCCGCATGGTCTGCCTGGAGCGCGCAGAAGACGCCGCCGCCACAGTCGGCCAGCATCGCCGCTGCCGAATTCTCGGCGGCCCGCGCCATGCAGCACCTGCGCTGGATCGCCGCCGAACCGCATCCCACCGGCTCGGCCGCTGCGGCGCGGGTGCGCGATGGCCTGGTCACGCATCTGCAGCAGGCGGGATTGCAGGCATCGGTGCAGCGCGCGCATGCGGCTGCGGAGTACGGCAAKGGCGACGGGCGCGGTGTGCGCGCGGCCAATGTAGAGAACGTGGTCGCCGTACTGCCGGGCCGTGATCGCAGCTTGCCTGCGGTGCTGCTGATGGCGCACTACGACAGCGTGGCCCAGTCGCCCGGTGCGGCCGACGATGGCCTCGGCGTTGCGGTGATGCTGGAAATAGCCCGTGTGCTGCAGAAAGATGCACGGCAGCGTGACGTGGTGTTCCTGTTCACCGATGCCGAGGAGGCTGGCCTGTTGGGTGCGCGCGCGTTCTTTGCATCGCATCCGCTGGCCGCGCGGATCGGGACGGCGATCAACCTGGAGGCGCGTGGCAGCAGTGGCCGTGCGGTGCTGTTTGAAACCGGACCGGGCAATGCGGCGCTGTTGAAGACGTTCGCATCGCTGGCGCCGCAGCCGCTGGGCAATTCGTTGACCGGCTTCGTCTACCGCTACATGCCCAATGGAACCGACTTCACGGTGCCGGCAAAGCTGGGCATTCCTGGCGTGAACTTCGCGATCATCGGGAGCCAGTTCGACTATCACGCCGCCACCGCGAGCGTGGCCAACCTGGACCCGGGCAGCGTGCAGCACATGGGCGCGCAGGTGCTGCCGCTGGTACGGCAACTGGCAACCTCCGCGACCCTGCCGACGTCCAGGCGGGATGCGATCTACAGCGATCTGCCGGGCGGCTGGATGATCGGCGTGCCGATGTGGTCGGGCTGGTGCGTGCTGGCGTTTGGACTGCTCGTCCTTGTCGTGGTCGCGCGCCGTACCACGTTCAAGCAGGGCGGTTGGCGGGGCGTGGTCGGTGGTGTGGCGTGGTGGCCGCTGGCATTGCTGTCGGTTGCCCTGGCGGTGCGGGTGTCGTACCGGTTGCTGGGCGGTGGCGATGCCAGCCTGGTGAACAACCGCGACCTGCTGGCGGCATTCTCGACGCTGGCGGCGGGCGAGGGACTGTTGGCCATCGGCGTGGTGCTGGCGTTGGGTGCACTGACGCTGTGCAAGGCCGGGCGTAAACCGTTTGCCGTGCTGGCCCTGCTGGTGGGGGCCTGTGCCTCGCTGCGCGGCGGCGTGGATGTCATTGGGCTGGTGCTGGGTGTGCTGGTCGCGCTGCTGGCGTGGACCAGCGCCGGTAGCGCGGTACGCGGCGAAAGCGTGCGGCTGGGTGCACTGGGCCTTGCCTGGCTCATCGGCGCCATCGTGCAGGTGCTGGCGCCCGAGCTGGCGCCGCTGCTGCTGTGGCCGTTGCTGGCACTGGCTGCAGTCGCTTGGCTGCTGCCCGCGCAGGTGCCGCTGCAGATCGCCCGTGTGATCGTGGCGGCGGTGATCACCGCGTTCGCATTGGCGCATGTCTTCCACTTTGCGCTGCAGCTGTTCGAGGCGATCGGGTTCGGCACGCCGGAGGTACTTGCGTTGCCGTTCGCGTGGCTGGCCGCGCTGTTGCTGCCGTGGGTGCGTTTGGCTCACGGAAGCGGGCGCCTGCTTGCCGGTGCTGCGATCGCCACGCTGCTGGTGGCCGCTGGTGTACTCACTGCTGCGTCGTTTACCCGCTCCGACCCAGAGCGCTATCCGGAATTGTCGCAGGTGATCTTCGTGGCCGATCCGGAAAACAAGCAGTACCACCGGGTCAGCGTGCTACCGGGGGTGTTGGACTGGAGCCGGAACGCCTTGGGTGCAGGGCAGGGTGAAACGGTGCATGTTTCGGTCCCGGCGCTGGACCTGACCGACGCCATGGCGACGCCCGCGGAGGCAATTGCGATGGCCGAGCCGGTGCGCTTTGAGACGTCGCACGATGCCGAGACCGGCCAAGCGGTGCTGCGCATCCTGGCACCGGCGGGCACCCGCGATCTGCGGGTACGGCTGAAGAGCAGCGTGGTGGTGCCCAAGGTGCAGTTGCAGGGCGAGGATGCGCCGCTACTGGATGAGGCCGAGCGTTGGTCGCGGTTGCGTTGGCAGGCGCCGGGGCCGCAGGGAATCGAGCTGCGCTGGCCGGCAAACAGCGGCCCGGTCGAGGTGCAGGTGGCGGCCGGGATCGATGGCTGGCCGGGTGATGCGGCGCCATTGCCGGCGCGGCCGGCGCATGTCGTGCCGTGGGGCACGTCGGATATGACCTGGGTGTTGGGGACGACGCGGGTGGTGGAATAGATCCAGCAGGATGCGTCCGAGCGTGGCGCTGACCCACCGTGGGTTGGAGCTGCTTTTGGCGATAAACAAACGGCCCGCACTGCGGGCCGTTTGTTTGGGTGCCTGCCAAGGCATCGGAGCCAAGGCATCGGAGCCAAGGCATCGGAGCCAAGGCATCGGAGCCAAGGC
>NZ_JBFULB010000232.1:0-6226 GCF_056400545.1 Stenotrophomonas sp. P5_A8
ACCAGCAAGTGGCGGCTCGGGCTCTGCACCCAGCCGGAGTTGTGCACGCCGGGAATGGGGCGGTGCTGCGGGCCCAGCTTCGGGTCCGGGTCCCAGCAGCTGTCGAACAGCACCAGCATCGGGCGGATGCCATGCTTTTCAGCGATGCTCAGGAACGTATCCACGCGCTTGATGAAGCCCTGCGGGTCCTGCTGCCAGAGCAGATCGTGGAGGTACACGCGCATGGTGTTCATGCCGAACTGCTCGTGCGCCCAACGAAGCTCGCGGTCGATGGCTTCCGGGTCGAAAGTGTCGGCCTGGAACATTTCCAGCTGGTTGATGGCGTTGGAGGTGGTGTAGTTCGCCCCCACCAGCCATTCCTGCTTCGCATACCAGCTTTCAGCCTGCGCCGGCGTCCAGCGTGCGGCTTCGGTCGCATGCGCCATGGGCGCAACGGCGAGCAACGTCGCCAGCAAGAGGGAAGGCCACTTTCGCATCAGATGCATCTCCTTGGATCATGAGCTGCCCGTCCTGGCGGAAACCGGGAGGCGGGCGCTACGTGGTGGTGGTGCCGGCACAGAGACCGGCAGGTGCGCAGGGCGCGGGATCAGCGGCGTTGGTTGGCAGCGCGGTCCGTAGTGAAGTCGTAGACGATCCGGTTCAGATAGGTCTCACCCGGCGCCAGTCGTGCCGAGCCGAAGGCCGGCTGATTCGGGGTATCGGGGAACAACTGCGGTTCCAGCGCGATCGCATCGCCTTGGCGATACACGCGGCTACTCTTGCCCACCGTGCTGCCATCCAGGAAGTTGCCCGAATAGAACTGCAGCCCTGGCTGAGTGGAGAGCAGCGTCATCACGCGACCGGAGCGCGGGTCGTGGACACGGGCAACTTCCCGCAGTTCACGCACCGGCGCCTTGCTGATGACCCAATTGTGATCGTAGCCCTGGCCGTGCAGCAGTTGCGGTTCGTCGCCCCGGCGCAGGTCGCGACCGATCGCCTTGGGCGTGCGGAAATCGAACGCGGTCCCTGCCACCGGCTGCAGCACCCCAGTGGGAATCAACGTCGCATCCACCGGCGTATAGGCGCTGGCCGGAATGGTTAGCTCGTGCCCCATCGCCGAGCCCGATCCCTCACCGGAAAGATTCCAGTAGGAGTGGTTGCTGAGATTGACGATGGTGGGCGCGTCGGTGGTGGCGCTGTAGTCGATCTCCAGCCGGCCATTGCCCTTCAAGGCATAGGTCGCGGTGACCGTGAGTGTGCCGGGGAAGCCCATGTCGCCATCGGGACTGACATGCCGCAAGGTGGCGTGGTCCGGTGTGACGTCCACGACCTGCCACACCACCTTGTCGAATCCCCGGCTTCCACCGTGCAGGCTGTTGGGACCATTGTTGACGGGGACCTGGTAGGTCTTCCCATCGAGGGTGAAGCGGCCCTTGGCAATCCGGTTGGCGAACCGGCCGACGATGGTGCCGAAGTACTGCGGTTTGTCCAGCGTGGCTTGCAGATCTTTGTCGCCCAGCAGCACGTCGGCGAACGCACCATCGCGGTCCGGGACTTCCAGCGAATGCAGTGCCGCGCCCAGGGTCAGAACCCGGGCCTGCATGCCGCTGCCATCGCGCAGCAAGATGGATTCCACTTTGGTTCCATCCGGCAACTTGCCCACCACCGTCCGCTCCTGGCCCTCGGCGACACCCGCTGCGGAAAGTGCCAATACGCCGATCAATCCTGCCGTTTTCCCCTTGCCAGCACGCATTGCTCAAGACCCCTCTCGATGTCGTGGAGCGTACAAAAACATATAATCAGACAATACGCACGTTGCGACGCAACAAGCGCTCAATGCGGACCGTCACTGCGTTGCGGCAGTCATCGCATGGATGGCCGAAAAGCCGCGCACCACAGCGTCCGGTGACGCGGTCGGCCGCGCTGCGATGCCCAGTTCGGCCAATGCCGCCTGGTAGAGCAGGTTGACCGGACCGGAACCGACCAAGGGCACCGACGCATCTCTCAGGGAAGGAAACAGCGCCAGCGCGTCGGCGATCTCCGCGCCGACCAGCAGGCCGCGCAGGTACGAACTGGTCTGGTCGCGAGGCAGCGCACGCCGAATCATCTTCGCGCGAACGCCGAAGAGCAGGGCGCCCAACCCGAGCGGACCGTTTGCCGCCGCGCGCACGCCTTCGGCAAAGGCCGCCCCGGGTGTGCCGGGCCCCTCAAGCACGGATGCCAGCAGGCCGGCGCTGGCCAAACGGTCGAACAGTTCACCCGACATCGAGGTCATGAAACTGTCCACACGCCCATCGATGAGCTGTATCCACTTCGTGTGCGTACCCGGCAGGGCGACAATGGCATCAAGGCCGATGTTTCCACCACTGAGCAAGCCCAGCAATTCGGTCTCCTCACCACGCAGGACATCGGGCGCACCGTCGACGGGGCGCACACATGCCATGCCGGGCACGATGCTCACATCCAGCGTACCGATGCGGGCGGATACTAGGCTTAGCGCGACCGCCTCCACGCCCGCAGGACAATCCACATAGCCGGCATCGATCCAACCAACGTTGGAACCGATCATGCCGGCGGCATAGGCATGGCCCGCGTCGGGCCACCGTGCCCGGATCGCATCGGCGGCGGCGGCCATGCCTTCGCGCTGCAGCAGTGCCACTCCGACGGGCATCTCGTATGCGTCCAGCCTTCGTCCATCGGCCCCGATCAGGTAGGCCCGCAGATTGGAGCTGCCCCAGTTGATGCCAATGATGCTGTCCGTGTGACGCTGCTGCATGGCGAATCCTCAAGGCGGACGGAGTGTTGCCTATTGTCCGATTATATGATTTGGTTGTGCGGCGCTGGCAAGCCTGTCAGCGCGGCATTCCACGGGAGGGGAAGATGTTCAATGGCACGCTTCGTGCGCTGGTAGTCACGGCGCTCCTGCAGGCATCTGGCGGCGTATCCGCCATAGCGCCGGCAACGGACAATCCACTTCTGCTGTCCGGGCCGGACCCTTGGATCACCCGCGAGRGCAAGATTTTCTACTACATGGGCACACACGGCGACCGGCTGGCGATCCGCGCCACCACCGATCTTGCCAAGCTTGATGCGGCACAGGAAATCACGGTGTGGCGGCCACCGGCGACCGGACCCAACGCCACCTCGATCTGGGCCCCGGAACTGCACCGCATCGAGGGCAAGTGGTACATCTACTACACGGCCGCCGCCAGCGGCATTGCCGGAGGGCAGGAAGACGCACACCGCGGCGTGTTCGTGCTGGAGAACAGCAGCGGGGACCCCACCACCGGCGAATGGCGCGACCGCGGCCGCCTGGCCACTGCCCATCCTGGAATAGATGGCACGACCTTTAGCACCGGGGGAAAGCGCTATTTCGTTTACTCCCCCTATGTTGGCCCGGACAGCGTGCTGGCCATCGTGGCCATGTCCAATCCCTGGACATTGACTGGAGCGGAAACCATCATCGCGCGCCCCGACCAGACTTGGGAGATGAAGGGTGGACGGCAGATCCTGGAAGGTCCCGAATTCCTGGAGGGCCCTAACGGTGACCTGTTCTTGACCTACTCAGGCAGCGCCTGCTGGTCCGATGATTACGCCATTGGCCTGCTGCACGCCAAAGCAGGCGCCGACCCCTTGGATGCAAAAGCGTGGTCTAAGGAAAAGCACCCTATCTTGGCGAAGAACCCGGCCGGCAATGTATATGCGCCGGGACATAACGGGTTCTTCCAGATGAGTGACGGAACGCCATGGATCGTGTATCACGCCAATCCGGGCCCTGAAATGGGTTGTACGCCCGAACGTTCGCCGCGCGTGCAGCCAGTGCATTGGGATGAGGAGGGCAGGCCTGCACTAGACCTGCCTGTAGGGAAGAGCGCCAAAGTGCTCAAATAGCTTCGGTGGGGCGGATGTTCGAACTGACAAGAGCGCCCCAGGCATAGGGCTCAATACTCGGTTTATGGTAGCCAAACGCTTTAGCGCTCGGCTGGGGGCATTGCGCGCGCTGCCGCCGAGGCGTTCTCGGGACTCAGTCGCTCAATACTAGATTGAGCCCAGGAGAATATTCGCACGGCACATCGATACGTCACTGGATGCGAGTCGAGGGTGGATAAATTGGGCACCGCGCCCGGCAGTGGCAGGATGGATGAGGATGCAATTTTCGAATTCCGCGGCGGGTCACCGGTCCGGACCGCCTCGCCGGCGTTGCGCCTAGCTGCATATCAGACCGCTCGCGGATCAGAGGTGCCACGAAGAGCTGGCAGCTGCGGCGATCGGACGGTTCGGGTTGGAGATCATCAAAGGATTGGTGGACTGAGCGCGTCCAGGCGTGGTCCGTGCGCTTCGCGGTGCCTAGTGAATCCTCATGTTGGTTCATTGGCCAGCCAAGATGGCAGCGACGATGACTTGGCCTCTACTTCTGTGACTGGGAAGCCGGTGGGTATAGGATGGTTGGGCGCGGGTCCGAGCACGCCAGCCGGGATTGAAAGGAGATACCCATGGAACTGCTGCCGAAGGCGATAGCTGACGGGCGGGGCAAACTCTATGTGACCCTCCCTGAGTTTCGAGAAGCTTTTAGACAAATGTGCCAAGCGGTCGAGCAGCTCCCGAAGGCCGTCATTGACCGCGGCAGGGCTTTGGCCTACCCGCAGTTGCATCACGCCTGTGTTCAGGGCGACATCGAGCTGGTCGAAGCGTTGCTAAGCCGAGGTGTAGGGCCTAACAGCTATCCTTTCACGGAAGACGAAGGCGATGAGCCGCCTCTGGTTTGGCTGGTGATGGCAGAAGAGATGAAGATTGACGCGAAGATATCTGTTGCGTCCGTCCTCATTCGATATGGCGCGGATGTGGAGGAAGGGGATGCCCTCTCGTTGGCACAGCAACTGGGAGACTGGCCCTTCGCAATTTACCTAGAGGAGGCGGGGCGAGGCCAGCCACCAACGGCTGCATAGGTGCTAGGTGAGTGCGAACAGGGGCAGTGCATACCCGAAGCGGTAGCAACCTGGGATAGAGCCAACTCTCGCGCCGGCCCTTTCAACGCCCCGGGGAACATCGGCCTAAGTGGGTGCGCGGCGCTACTCGCCATCCACCGCATCAGCAGCATGCACCAAGGCCAAGTGGCTCAGGCCCTGCGGCGTGTTGCCCAGCCCCCCGTTGGCTTGGGGATTCCACATCTCCGGCATAAGGCCCAGGTCATTCTGGACGCGGGCCAGCAGGGCGCCGAACAAGCGATTGGCTTCTTCCGTCTCGCCCAGCAGGCCGTAAGCTTCCACCATCCAGAACGCGCAGCTGATGAACGTCCCTTCGCAGTCCTGCATGCCGCTGTAGCGCCAAAGCAGATCGCCGCTTTCATCCGTCAGTTCGCGCCGCATGGCCTCCCGAGTAGCGGTGAAACGCTCCCGGCGCACCTCGCCCAGCCGAAGCGCGAAGCCAGCATCAGGCTCGCGTCCAGCCGGCCGCTGCCGGCATGCATCACGTAGCTCTGCTTTGCCTCATGCCAGCAGTGCTCGTCGATCCAGTCCAGGATGCGTTCCTTCTCGCGCTGCCAGCGCGGCAGACGGGCAGTGGTGATGTGGCCAGCTTCGGCGAGTTCGCAGGCTCGGCGGAGCGCCATCCAGCATTCCACCTTGGACATCGTGTAGTGCTGCGCGTCGCCCAGTTCCCAGAAGCCGCTGTCCTTGCGCATCCAGTTGTCGGCGCATTCGTCAGCCAGTTCGAGCAAGAGCCGGGCAGTGTTGGGGTCGAGGATGTGGCCCGCATCGATCATCCGGCTGCCCATTTCCAGGACGTCACCGTAGGCGCAGGTTCTCAAATGATCTACGGCGGCGTTGCCCATGGGGACCGGTTTGCTGCTCCGGTAGCCCGGCACTCCGGTGTACCGTTCTTTTTTCGACCGCTTGCCCGGTAGGGTGTGACACGGCGCCAGCTAAGATGGTGGCGACCGGCGTTGGTTATAAGCCATATGGGCCGGCGTTTGCATCCGGCAGTGAGCCCAGGCGCAGAAAGGCCCTGATGATGTAAATGAGATGGCGCACCCAAGGAAAACGGCGGTCCCGGCTCTTGTCGCGACTGATTCGTTTGAGCAGCGAGGCGCTCACCGCTGTTGATGGCGCCGGTGGGGAACAGGTACAGAAACCTCAGCGCGAGCGCCGAGCGGATGACTTCGGGTGTGGCTGTTGATGAACTGAGAATCCTCGGTCCACGTTTGCCATTCGCAGTCTGATTGGTAGATTCCGGTGACGCTCGACCAGGG
>NZ_JBFULB010000233.1:0-6210 GCF_056400545.1 Stenotrophomonas sp. P5_A8
GTGTATTGCCATGGATGGCAACACCGAGCCCCCAGGGACGGGTTTACGGCGTGTCCTGGGCAAGGCTGCCCGGCCACCTCACGCCCTGGACAATCGACGCGCCGCAGTTAACGTTTGCGACCAACGCCCCACTCCGCGACACCCCAACGCAGGTGCACATCCGCCCCAACCAGCGGACAATAGACCCGCTCGCGCCGGCCTACGCCGCGCCCCCGCTTTCCGTCTACACGCTCCAAGGATTCCCCCATGGCTGCCCGCAAGACCAAGACCCCCGTCATCGAAATCCAGGCCCGCCCCGGCCTCCCGCTGGGCATGCCCGCGGCCACCTTCCTGCGCGACTACTGGCAGAAGCGCCCCCTGCTCATCCGCGCCGCCTTCGCCGACTTCCAGACCCCCATCCAGCCCGAAGACCTCGCCGGCCTGGCCTGCGAAGACACCGCCCTCGCCCGCCTGATCACCCACGATCGCGCCACCGATGGCTGGAGCGTGCGCACCGGACCGTTCCAGGAAGAAGAATTCCCCGGCATGCCCGACCACGACTGGACCCTGCTCGTCCAGGACGTCGACAAATGGGATCCGGACGTGCGCGCCCTCATCGGCCATTTCGACTTCCTCCCGCGCTGGCGCATGGACGACGTCATGGTCAGCTTCGCCGCCACCGGCGGCTCGGTCGGTGCCCACGTCGACCAGTACGACGTCTTCCTCCTGCAGGCCTACGGCCACCGCCGCTGGCAGATCGACGCCAGCGAATCCAGCAAGGGCAAACGCCCCCCGCTGGACTTCCGCGACGACGTCGAACTCAAGCTCCTGCGCCGCTTCAAGCCTACCCACGACTGGGTCCTGGCGCCCGGCGACATGCTCTACCTGCCGCCCAACGTCCCGCACAACGGCGTCGCCGAAGACCCGTGCCTGACCTTCTCCTTCGGCATGCGTGCGCCGGCCTCGGCCGAGCTGATCAGCGATTACCTTGACACCCTCATCGAAGGCGCCGACGAGTCCATCCGCTACCAGGACCCGGACCTCACCGTGCCCGAGGACCCAAACGAAATCGACGTCGTGGCGATGAACCGCGTGGTCGACGCGCTCAACGCCATCCGCATGAACGATCCCGACAAGCTTGGCGACTGGTTCGGCCGCTTCATCACCACCTATCGCGCTGCCGGTGAAGTGATGCCCGGCGGTGAGCCGGTGCAGCGCGAAGAGATCGAAGCTGCGCTCGCCGCCGGCCTGGACCTGCAGCGCCATCCGTGGGCGCGCATGGCCTGGCGCCGGGCCAAGCGCGGTGCCAGCCTGTACTGCAGCGGCCTGGAATTCGCCTTGCCGGTCAAAGACGCCCAGCTCCTGGCCGCGACTGAACAGCTCGGCGCCGCGCTCTACCAGAAGCTCTCGGCCAAGGGCCGCGATGCCGTCCAGGAACTGGTCTCCGGCGGCTATTACCAGCTCTTCGACGCCCTGGCCTTCGATGACGAAGACGAATTTGACGACGAAGAAGAGGACGGCACCTTCGCCGAGGACGCCATCGTCGATGGCACCGAGGCGGTCGAGGTCGACAGCGCCCAGCCCGATGTCCACGAAGTGACCATCCACGACGACGGCATCGAAGTCATCGTCGATTTCGACGACACCGACGAGAGCGACGACGGCAAGGCGCCCTGAACATGGGCGCATCCGGCATCCAGGTCGCCGTGGTCGACTATCCCGCGCAGCGCGACGCGCTGCACGGAGTCCGGCACCGCGTGTTCGTGGACGAACAGCGGGTGCCGGCCGAACTGGAGATCGATGCGCTCGACCCGCTGAGCGTGCACGTGCTGGCCAGCACTGCCCAGGGCGAGCCGATCGGCGCCGGCCGGCTCACCCCGGACGGCCGTATCGGTCGCATGGCCGTGCTGGCCAACAGGCGCGGCCATGGGGTCGGTGAGGCGATGCTGCTGGCCCTGGTCGAGGCCGCCCGCGCCCGCGGCTGGCGGGAGGTGAGCCTGCACGCCCAGTTGCCGGCCCGCGTGTTCTATACCCGCCAAGGCTTCCTGCCCGAGGGCGACGTGTTCGAAGAGGCCGGTATCGCCCACCAGCACATGCGCCGCGTGCTGGACGGGGCGGTCAACATCACCGCCTTTGATGAGGCGGTGGCGATCACCACCGCCCTGGTCCACCGTGCCCGCCGCCAGCTGTGGATTCACAGCCGCCAGCTCGACCCCGGCCTGCTCGACGCCCCGCCGGTGCTGGAGGCCCTGCGCCGCTTCGGCACCGCCCGCCATGACAAACAGGCCTGGCTGATCGTTCACGACGCCCCGGCCATCGCCCAGTCCGGCTCACCGCTGCCCGGGCTGCTGCAACGCCTGCCCAGCGTCTTCCGGGTCCGTCAGGTCAACGACCCGATCGACCGCGCCTTGGCCTCGGCCTGTCTGCTCAACGATGCCGGCGACTACTACTTTCGTCTGGGTGGGCACCGTTACGACGGTGAAGCCGCCCTCGCGCTGCCAGCACGTTCGCGACCGTTGCAGGACGGTTTGCAGCGCGTATGGGAACGTTCGCGTGAATGCAGCGAATTGCGCGCCATCGGTCTGTAGCTCACGCCACAGGCTCGAACCTGTCTGGGAATGACACCGCAGTCCACCCGGGACCGCCGCGGTGCCCCTTCCTGTCTCGATGGGGGTACAATTTGGGGAGTTAGATACCGCCCGCGCAGGGCTATTCACTTTTCCCTGCCGGATCATCGAAGCCTTACCCCACAAGCGAATCCGACCCTCCATCGTGGACAATCTACTGAAGCAGTTTGCGCAGTCTTCGCAGCTCGCCGGCGGCAACGCCTCCTATATCGAGGATCTGTACGAGCAGTACCTCGTTTCTCCGGACAGTGTCGATCCCAAATGGAAGACCTACTTCGACGGCTTCAAGGGCCGCGAAGCCGGTGACATTCCGCACTCGGCCGTCATCGCCCACATCACCGACGCTGCCAAAAACGCTGTCAACAGCGGTACGGCCACCGGTGCCGGCGACGAGCGCGAGCGCAATGTCGGCCGTCTGATCACCGCCTATCGTTCGCGCGGCCACCTCGGTGCCCGTCTGGACCCGCTGGGCCTGACCCCGCCGACCAACCCGCCGGACCTGGGGCTGCCGTTCCACAGCCTGTCCGAGAGCGACCTGGGCAGCGAGTTCAGCACTGGCGGCATCGCCGGCCAGCCGCGCATGAAGCTGCGCGATCTCCTCGATCGCCTGAAGAAAACCTACACCGGCTCCATCGGTGCGGAATTCATGCACATCTCCGAGGTCGAGCAGCGCCAGTGGCTTTATCAGCGCCTGGAGACCACCGGCGGCAACTACAGCCTGGATGCCGACACGCAGCGTCGCACCCTGGAGCGGCTGACCGCGGCCGAAGGCCTGGAGCGCTACCTGCACACCAAGTACGTGGGCCAGAAGCGCTTCTCGCTGGAAGGCGGCGACTCGCTGATCCCGATGATGGACACCATCATCCGTGACGCCGGCAAGGATGGCGTCAAGGACGTGGTCGTCGGCATGGCCCACCGTGGCCGCCTGAACGTGCTGGTCAATACGCTGGGCAAGAGCCCGCGCAAGCTGTTCGACGAGTTCGAAGGCAAGTTCGAACACGACGACCACGCCTCGGCCGGCGACGTGAAGTACCACATGGGCTTCTCGGCCGACATCGCCACCCCGGGTGGCGCGGTCCACCTGGCGCTGGCATTCAACCCCTCGCACCTTGAAATTGCCGACCCGGTCGTGGCCGGTAGCGTGCGCTCGCGCCAGGAACGTCGTGGCGATACCGAACGCAAGCAGGTGATGCCGATCCTGATCCACGGCGACGCGGCCTTCTCCGGCCAGGGCGTGGTGATGGAGCTGTTCCAGATGTCCCAGGCCCGCGGCTTCGCCGTCGGTGGCACGGTGCACATCGTGGTCAACAACCAGGTCGGTTTCACCACCTCCAACCCGCTGGATACGCGCTCCACGCGCTATGCCACCGATGTGGCCAAGATGATCGCCGCGCCGGTGCTGCACGTGAACGGCGATGATCCCGAAGCGGTCGTGTTCGCCGCCAAGCTGGCCTTCGAGTTCCGCCAGAAGTTCGCCAAGGACGTGGTCATCGATCTGATGTGCTACCGCCGTTGGGGCCACAACGAGGCCGACGAACCGGCGATCACCCAGCCGCTGATGTACCAGGTGATCCGCAAGCACCAGACCACCCGCGAGCTGTATGCCGCCCAGCTGGAAGCCGCAGGCGTCATTCCGGCCGACGGTGGCAGGGCGCTGGTCGATGCCTACCGCAACAAGCTCGATGCCGGCGAAGTCACCACCGAGCTGGCGGCGGTCGAAAAGACCCCGGCCACCAGCAAGATGTACGTCGACTGGCCCAAGCTGCTCAACGGCAAGCTCTCCGACGCGGTGTCCACCGCCGTGGGCATGGAGAAGGTCAAGCAGCTGGCACAGCTGATCAACACCGTGCCCGAGGGCGTGGAGCTGCACTCGCGCGTGGCCAAGGTCTACGACGACCGTCGCAAGATGGCCGCCGGCGAGATCCCGGGCGACTGGGGCTTTGCCGAGAATCTGGCCTACGCCACCGTGCTGGACGAAGGCAACAGCCTGCGTCTGGTCGGCCAGGACGTCGGCCGCGGTACGTTCACCCACCGCCACGCGATCCTGCACGACCAGAAGACCGACAACTACTACCTGCCGCTGCGCCAGCTGGTCGAGTCGCCGGAACAGGCCACCATCATCGATTCGCTGCTCAGCGAAGAAGCGGTGATGGCCTATGAGTACGGCTTCTCCACCACCGATCCGAACACCCTGTGCATCTGGGAAGGCCAGTTCGGCGATTTTGCCAACGGCGCCCAGGTCGTGATCGATCAGTTCATCGCGGCCGGCGAAGCCAAGTGGGGCCGCATCACCGGCCTGACCCTGCTGCTGCCGCATGGTTACGAAGGCCAGGGCCCGGAGCACAGCTCCGCGCGTCTGGAGCGTTTCCTGCAGCTGTGTGCGCTGGAGAACATGCTGGTGTGCGTGCCGTCGACCCCGGCGCAGGCATACCACATGCTGCGTCGCCAGATGCGCATGACCACCCGCAAGCCGCTGATCGTGATGTCGCCCAAGTCGCTGCTGCGCCACAAGCTGGCCGTGTCGACCCTGGAAGAGCTGGCCAACGGCGAGTTCCAGCACCTGATCGGCGATGCCAAGGCAGAGAGCAAGAAGGTCAAGCGCGTGGTGCTGTGCTCGGGCAAGGTCTACTACGACCTGCTCGAAGACCAGACCAAGCGTGGCCAGGACGATGTCGCCATCATCCGTGTCGAACAGCTGTATCCGTTCCCGCGCGTGGCACTGGCAGCGGAGCTGAAGAAGTACGGCAAGGCGGCCGATGTGGTGTGGTGTCAGGAAGAACCGCAGAACCAGGGTGCCTGGTACCAGATCCGTCACCACCTGCAGGCGTGCCTGGCCGATGGCCAGAGCATCCATTACGCAGGTCGCGCCCGTTCGGCATCGCCGGCCGCTGGACACATGGCTGACCACATCATCGAACAGCAGAAGCTGATCGCCGATGCCCTGGTCAACCCGTTCAACGACTCGGTCGCTGAATAACTCCCTCCTCATTCTAGAAAAGACAAACCAGGAAGCTCCCGCATGGCCACCGAAGTCAAAGCCCCGGTACTGCCCGAATCCGTCGCCGACGGCACCATCGCCACCTGGCACAAGAAGGTCGGCGATGCCGTCAAGCGCGATGAAAACCTGCTTGATCTGGAAACCGACAAGGTCGTCCTGGAAGTGCCGTCGCCCGTCGATGGCGTGCTGAAGGAGATCAAGTTCGAGGTCGGCGCCACCGTGACCTCCAGCCAGGTCGTGGCCATCATCGAAGAAGGCGCCACCGCCGCTGCTGCGCCGGCCGCCGAAGAGAAGAAGGCTGACGCCGCTCCGGCCGCTGCCGCACCGGCACCCGCTGCCCCGGCCGCTGCTGCGGCGCCGGCACCGGCCACCAAGTCGGCTGCCGACGCCCTGCCCCCGGGCGCCCGCTTCTCGGCCATCACCGAAGGCGTGAACCCGGCCGACGTATCCGGCACCGGCCGTCACGGTGCGGTGACCAAGGAAGACATCGTCAACTTCGCCCGCAACGGCGGCGCCGGCAAGGCCGGTGGCGCACGTCCGGAAGAACGCGTGCCGATGACCCGCATCCGCAAGCGCATCGCCGAGCGCCTGATGCAGTCCAAGAAC
>NZ_JBFULB010000234.1:0-6138 GCF_056400545.1 Stenotrophomonas sp. P5_A8
GTGCAGGACTGCACAAACAAGCAAGGCGCCCACGAGCCCCCATGGACGGGTTTACGTGCGTGTCCCGGGCGCGGCTGCCCGCCTGCCTCCCGCGACACGACCAAGGCGCTGGTGTTGCCGTGAGAGGATCGGAATCCCGGCCGGAGACCGCCGTCGCCCGCTCCTAAACATACGTCACAGCACGGTTTTCCCCCGGCCCACCGCACCCCGCAGGGGGTGCACGAGCGGGGAGGGCCTGAGCTAGACTGTCCGCCTTTGCGGCCCTCGGGCCGCCCTGAACGGAAGTAGCATCCCGCATGAGTTGGCTCAGCAAGTTGATGCCGTCGGGCATCCGCACCGACAACGTCCCCAGCAAGAAGCGCAGCGTCCCCGAGGGCCTGTGGGAGAAGTGCAGCAATTGCGGCAGCGCGCTGTACGGCCCTGAGCTGGAAGAGAACCTGGAAGTCTGCCCCAAGTGTGGCCACCACATGGCCATCCGCGCCCGTGCGCGCCTGGCCGCGCTGTTCGACGCCGACAGCACCACCGAGATCGCCGCRCGCCTGGGACCGACCGACCTGCTCAAGTTCAASGACCAGAAGAAGTACAGCGAGCGCATCAAGGCCTCGCAGAAGAACACCGGCGAGTACGACGCGCTGATCGCCATGCAGGGCCTGCTCAAGGGCCGTCCGCTGGTGGCGTCGGCCTTCGACTTCGCCTTCATGGGCGGCTCGATGGGGTCGGTGGTCGGCGAACGCTTCTCGCTGGCCGCGGAAAAGGCGCTGGACATCTGCGCACCCTACGTGTGCTTCTCCGCCAGCGGCGGCGCGCGCATGCAGGAAGGCCTGTTCTCGCTGATGCAGATGGCCAAGACGTCCGCCGCGCTGGGCAAGCTGCGCGAGGCCGGGTTGCCGTATATCTCGGTGCTCACCCACCCGACCACCGGCGGCGTGTCGGCCTCGTTTGCGATGCTGGGCGACATCAACATCGCCGAACCGCACGCCCTGATCGGCTTCGCCGGCCCGCGCGTGATCGAGCAGACCGTGCGCGAGAAGCTGCCGGAAGGGTTCCAGCGTTCGGAGTTCCTGCTCGAACACGGCGCCATCGACCAGATCTGCGACCGCCGCGAACTGCGCGAGCGCCTGGCCGACCTGCTGGCGTTGCTCGGTCGCCAGCCGGCACCGGTCGCCGACGAGGCCGCCTGATGGGGGCGCGCAAGTATTTTGGCACCGACGGCATCCGCGGTCGGGTCGGGCAGGGCGTGATTTCCGCTGATTTCGTGCTGCGCCTGGGCAATGCGCTCGGCCGCGTGCTGACCGAACGCAATGGCCACCGCCCCGGGCACCGTCCGGTGGTGGTGATCGGCAAGGACACGCGCATCTCCGGCTACATGTTCGAAGCGGCACTGGAAGCCGGGCTGGTCGCCGCCGGCGCCGACGTGCAGTTGCTGGGCCCGATGCCGACCCCGGCCGTGGCCTTCCTCACGCGTACACTCGGCGCCGATGCCGGCATCGTGATCAGTGCCTCGCACAACCCGCATTACGACAACGGCATCAAGTTCTTCTCCGCCGATGGCGAGAAGCTCGACGATGCCACCGAGCTTGCGCTGGAAGCGGCGCTGGACAGCGCCTTCACCACGGCCGAATCCGACCGGCTGGGCAAGGCCATGCGCGCGCGCGACGCGGTGGGCCGCTACATCGAATTCTGCAAGGCCAGCGTGCCGCGCGCGTTCGACCTGCGCGGGCTGAAGATCGTGCTCGACTGCGCGCATGGCGCCACTTACCACATCGCTCCGCTGCTGTTCCGCGAACTGGGCGCCGACGTGGTCACCATCGGTGCCGAGCCCAACGGCGTGAACATCAACGATGGCGTCGGCTCGATGCACATCGACAATCTTGCCGCCAAGGTCCGCGAGGTGGGTGCCGACCTTGGCATCGCCTTCGATGGCGATGGCGATCGCGTGCTGATGGCAGACGACCAGGGCAACCCGGTCGACGGCGACGACCTGCTGTATGTGCTGGCGCCGTCGTGGCAGCGCAATGGTCGCCTGCGCGGCCCGGTGGTGGGCACGCTGATGACCAATTTCGGCCTGGAACAGGCCATGGAGCGCCTTGGCCTGCCGTTCGTGCGCAGCAACGTCGGCGACCGCTACGTGCACCAGGCACTGGTGGAAGGTGGCGGCGTGCTCGGCGGCGAAGCCTCCGGCCACCTGCTGTGCCTGGACCGTGCGACCACCGGTGATGCCATCGTCAGTGCGCTGCAGGTGCTGGAAGTACTGCGTCGTGAAGGCACCACGCTGCGTCAGTCGCTGGTTGGGCTGCACCGGGTGCCGCAGAAGACCGTCAACGTGCGTCTGGCCAATGTCTCGGCCAAGGCGATCGTGCAGGCGCAGGGCGTGCAGGCGGCACTGGCCGCCGCTCAGGAGGCGGTGAAGGGGCGTGGTCGCGCTTTCCTGCGTCCGTCGGGCACCGAGCCGGTGGTGCGCGTCACGGTGGAAGCCGATACCGCCGAGCTGATGCAAGCCACGCTCGACAACCTGTCCAGCGCAGTCAAGGCCGCCGCCGCGGCGTGAGGCACGGTCGCCAAGGCGACAGCAAAACGCCCCGGTTTGCAGGGGCGTTTTGCATTCTGCGATGCGCCACACACGGCGTTTACGGCCCCGGCACCATCTTCTTCTGCTTCGCTTTGAAGCGGTTGAACAGCGGCGCGATCAGCGGGTTGTAGCTCCACGCGATGCGCTTGCGCAGCCAACTGGCCGGGCGGTTGCGGATAGCGAAACGATAGATGTGCTCCGGATCGCCGCCCACCACGTTGCGCCCGAACGGGTGGGTGGTATGCAGGTAGCGGAAGCCCTGCGCGCGTGCGATCGGCAGGTAGTCCTCGTCGAAGTCGCCATACGGCCAGCACAGCGTGTCCGACACCTCGCCCAGCTGCTTCTGCAGCACCTGTCGGGCCATCGACAGATCGCGGGTGATGCCTTCGCGTTTCTGCTCGCGGCTGATGTCCTGCTTCAGCCAGCGCGTATGGGTGTGGGTGTGGCAATGCACTTCGAAAGTGCCCGCAGCGATCATCTCGCGTGCCTCGCTCCAGCGCATCATCACATCATCGGTGCGGTCCTCGCGCAGGATCGCCGCTTCACAGCCGCGATGGTCCGGCGTGGCCGGCAGCACGGCGCCGGGCTGGCCGGCATGCGGGCGCACCGGGCCTTCGCCCATCCAGCCGGTGACCACGAACACCACTGCGTGCATGCCGTACTTCTGCAGGATCGGATGCGCGTACACCCAGTTGTCCAGGTAACCGTCATCGAAGGTGATCACGATCGACTTGCGCGGCACCGGCTTGCCCGCCAGGAAGTCGGCGTACTGGTCCAGGGTCAGCGAGGTCCAGCCGTTGCTGGCCAGCCAGGCGATCTGGCTTTCGAAATTCTCCGGCGACACCGTGATCATGCCCGGCGACGGCGACACGTGGTGGTGCATCAATACCGGCACGGATCTAGCGTTGGCCATGGCCCAGTTCCTTCAACCACTGGTGGTAATAATGTTCGGTTGCTTCAGTGTGCCCCAACGGGGTGAAGCGCTGTGCGGTGCGCATCCATTCCCAGCCAGCGCGCCCCATGCGTCGGCGCTGTTCGGGTTGTTCGATCAGCGTCTTCAACGCGCCGGTCAGGGCGGCCTGGTCACCCAGCGGGGCGAGCAGGGCATTGCTGCCTTCGAGCACCATTTCCGGCACGCCGCCCACGCGCGTGGCCACGATGGGCACGCCCACGTGCGCCGCCTCCAGGAACACCGTGCCCGCCGCTTCCTTGTGCGAGGCCAGGGCGAAGATGTCGAAGCCTGCAATCAACCGGCAGGCGCCCAGCCGATACCCCAGCAGGTGGACCTGCGCCTCCACGCCCAGTTCGCGGCGCAGCGCCACCAGCTTGTCCATCACCGGCTGGCCATCGCCGACGATCACCAGCTGCAGGTTGGGATGCTGCCGGCACAGCGGCGCGATCGCCCGCAGCAGGTCCAGGTGACCCTTGGGCTCGCGCAGCACGGCCACGCAGCCGACTACGATATGGGCCTCATCGAAGCCCAGTTCACGGCGCACCTCCGCGCGCGTGTCCTGCACGCACTGCCAGGGGTCGTCGCTCTCGATCTGCGACCACTGCGTTGGCACGGCGATTGGTGGCACGATGCCGATGCGGCCGTCCTCGATCCCCCGCGTCACCAGCAACTGCTTGACGTAGCTGCTCACCGTCAGCACCCGGTGCGGCAGGCCGGTATAGGTCAGCAGCGAGTTGACCGGGCTCATCAGGTGGCGCGAGCGCACTACCAGCGGGGTGCCGCCCAGGCGCGCGCCCGCCGCGGCGATCAGGCTGTCCCGCCGGCTGGTGGTGTTGACCACGTCGAAGGCGCCGCGCCGCACCAGCCGGCTGACCGACCAGATGCCGCGCAGCAGGCGCAGCAGCCCGCCCATCTTCAGCGTGTGCACGGTGAAGCCGGCCTCACGCGCGATCTCGCCCAGGCGGGCGCCGGGTTGGCAGAGCAGCGATACCTCGTGGCCACGGTCGCGCATCGCCAGCATGTGGCGATAGATGTAGATTTCCTGGCCGCCGAATCCCTTGGCGGCCTCGGTGTGCAGGATCCGGAGCGGCGCCAGCGTGCGCGGCTCGTTCACCGATGCAGCGCCCGCGGGCGCGGTGGCGTGCCAGGGGGCCGCTGCGGTCGATGCATCGCCAGCGGCCGTCAACGTCTGGCGCGGGGGAAGGGATGGGGCGGGAACGCTGGGGTGGAAAGCATCCATGGAGCGGCTCGGGTGGCGCAGGAGGGCAGGGGACGTGGCGGCGGCGGCTGCGTCGGCGACCCGTCCAGAGGAAGGCGGGCGGCGCATTGTATCGGTTTGTATCTTTGTGTCGGCAGTGCCGATGGTCGGATCTGGCACAATGTTCAGCCGGGCCACAGTGGTGGCCCGTGTCCCATCCGAACTAGCCAGGAACCGCTGTGAGCCAGATCCCGACCCTCGATATCACCCGTTTCGACAGTGACCGCGACGCGTTCGTCGCCGAGCTGGGCGCGGCCTACCGCGAATGGGGATTCGCGGGCATCCGCAACCACGGCATCCCGCAGGCCGATATCGACGCGGCCTATGAGGTCTTCAAGGCCTTCTTCGCGCTGCCGGAAGAAACCAAGCGCACGTACCACGTGCCGGGCAGCGGTGGCGCCCGTGGTTACACGGCCTTCGGCGTGGAAACGGCCAAGGGCTCGGCGCATTTCGACCTGAAGGAGTTCTGGCACATCGGTCGCGAGATCCCGGACGACTCCAGGTACCGTGACGTGATGGCGCCGAACCTGTGGCCGAGCGAGGTGCCGAACTTCCGCGAGCGGGGCTATGCGCTGTACCAGGCGCTGGACACGCTGGGCTCGCGGGTGCTGTCGGCCTTGGCCCTTCACATCGGCCTGCCGGAAGATTTCTTCGCCGACAAGACCAACAACGGCAACTCGATCCTGCGGCCGATCCACTACCCGCCGATCACCGCCGAGAACATTCCCAACGTGCGCGCCGGTGCACACGGCGATATCAACTTCATCACACTGCTGGTGGGTGCCAGCGCAGCGGGCCTGGAGGTGCAGTCGCACGAGGGCAAGTGGGTGCCGTTCACTTCGGACGCGGACACGATCGTGGTGAACATCGGCGACATGCTGCAGCGCCTGACCAATCACGTGTATCCGTCCACCATCCACCGCGTGGTCAATCCTCCGGGGGAGCAGGCGCGCCAGCCGCGCTATTCGGTGCCGTTCTTCCTGCACCCGAACCCGGATTACCTGATCGACGTGCTGCCGACCTGCATCACGCCGGAAAACCCGAGCCGCTACCCGGAGCCGATCACCGCCCACGGTTTCCTGGAAGAGCGTCTGCGCGAGATCAAGCTGAAATAAGGAGGCGTCGGCCTTGTGCCGATTCCCTCCCGGTAGATGCCGGCCCTTGGGTCGGCATGCCCCGTGAAGGCCGCCGAAAGGCGGCTTTCTTTATATGGGATGGTTGGTGCGAAGGTGAAGGGCTAACAGCCGGCTGAGCCGTGGCTATTGCGGGGGCGGGCGATGCCATGCCCAGCCGGGACACGCCGTAAACCCATCCCTGGGGGCTCGCGGGCGCCATCCATGGCGCCCGACGGTCCCGGCT
>NZ_JBFULB010000235.1:0-6001 GCF_056400545.1 Stenotrophomonas sp. P5_A8
CTTCCATTTCCTGCGCGACCGTGTGTAGGCGGCCGCATCGTCCGCCCGCTGGCTTTCCAGCCTGCGGCGCGCCTGATCCTGCTGCTCGCGCTCCTGCAGCAGACGCTGCTCGGCCTGCGCGAGTTGCTCGTCGCGCTGGGAGACGGTCTGCACCATTGCGTGGAGCTCTTCCCGGGCGTGCTGAAGGGCCGTCTGGCTCTCGACGTCACGGGCCAGCCAACCTGCATCGCTTTCGTCTTTGGCCGCCTGCAACTGCTGGGCGTAGTTGGCAGCAGCGCCCCATTCGCGCTTGGCTACCGCCAAGTCTGCGATGTAGGCGTCCAGCATCCGGGCCGTGGATTCCCACTCGCGCTCCGCGTTGTTGGCACGGAGCCCCAAAGCGCGCAGGCCCTTGGCCAACCCGCTCAGCAGGGCAGTCGCTTCCGCGTCCGACCCGGCCTGGAAGGGAGGATTGGCCCGCAGGCGCGCGGCATCGGTGTCACGGCGCACGGCAACGTAGTACTCGCGGTACGGCTCATCGCTATGGTCGCCGGCAAAAACCCGGCTGTTGTACAGGCGATCGGCCGCTTCCACCAAGGGTTCCAGCTCGGGGAACTTGACCTTGATGAAATGCGTGCCCATCAAGCTTGCCCACAAAGTGGCATTGCCTTGGCCAAAGCGCAGTACTTCCATGCCGGCGGCTTCGAAGGTCTGCACGACCTCGGCCGTCTGCACCAGGCCGAACTCCTTGTGCTCCTGCAGCCACACGTAATCTTCACCGAACAACTCATGCCAACGCCCGTTGGCCTCCACCTCGGCCTGCTCCACCCAGGGCCGCTCGGGCGGAAAACCGACGATCACGGCGCGACCTGCAACACGCGCCATTTCTGCGATGGCGCGCGTGCGCAGATCGGCGGGAATATGCTCAAGCACGTCCAGGGACACCACCGCATCGAACTGCTGGTCGGTAAACGGCAGCGCGGTTGCATCGGCGACAACGAAGTCCTTCTCGTCACCCTCAACGTGAAGGTCGGTGTACAGGAAGGTCGCCTGCGGAAGGAACTGGCCCAGCAGGCGTTGCCGATTGGCCCCTACCTCCAGCACGCTCGGCGCGTCGAGCCCCAGGGTCTGGAGCAGGTGTGCGGCCGCAGCGTAACGCTGGTAATGGTCGAACGGGATATCAAGAAGCGTCGACGTCATGGACCTTCCACTCATGGGGGATATAGACCACGCCTTCGCTGAAATAGGGCGCAGCCACGGTGAATACGCTGGCTTCGGACAGGTAGTCCAGGCAGACCAGGCCCTTGTCGGTGAACAGGCCCACATCGACACGGTACGTGCCGGTGAGCAGGGTCATCGAAGGAATGTGATAGGTGACGCGGTGCGACCCACGCGAGGTCGGGATCTGCACGCGCTCCAGATAGGTATTTGGACCGAAGATGTGCAAACCATCCATGCCCTTGATCGCCACGCCGAGCAACAGACCCTGCACCGCGTCGTCGACCACGGTATAGCTGATGTCCACGCTCAACGGCTCGAATGGCGCGAGCATGTCCGTGCTCAACGCAACCGTCTCCAGGTGCGCGGGGATGCTATCCGGGCGTGGCGCACGACACGTCTCGGCCGCCGCCTCACTTGCCTGCTCGCGCCCCAGTTCATAGTCGCGGAATCGATCGGCGACGAAACTGGCCTCGCCATGCAGCTTGACCTTGCCGCCTTCCAGCCACAGGGCGGTCTGGCAGAAGCGCTTTACCTGCTCCAGCGAATGCGAGACGAACAGGATGGTGGCGCCGCGCGCGCGGATCTGCTCGATCCGGGCAAGGCATTTCATCTGGAAGCGGATGTCACCCACCGACAGCGCTTCGTCGATGATCAGCACGTCCGGCTCGGTATGGATGGCCACCGAGAACGCGAGGCGCACGTACATGCCGCTTGAGTACGTTTTCACGGGCCGATCGAAGAAATCGCCGATGTCGGCGAAGGCGATGATCGACTCCAGCTTGTCGTCTACTTCCTTGCGGCTCAGACCCAGCAGCGAGGCACTCAGGTAGACGTTGTCGCGCCCTGAGAAATCTGGATTGAAGCCCGCGCCGAGTTCGAGCAGCGCGGCGAAACGGCCATGGATGTTCACCGACCCGGAGGTCGGGCGGACCGTCCCGCAGAGGATCTGCAGCAAGGTGGACTTGCCTGCCCCGTTGCGGCCGATGATGCCAACGGTCTCGCCGCGGGGCACGACCAGATTGACCCCATCCAGAGCACGGAAGGTACGGCTGGCGCGATCACCGGACGGCCGCAGCAGGGACATCAGGCGATCGCGCGGGCTGGCGTAGACCGGATAGTCCTTGGTGACATTCAGGACTTCGATCGCCGCGTCGGCAAGGGTTGCCGTGTCAGCGGGAAGTGGGCTGTTCATAGGACGTCCGAGAATCCGCGCGAGAGGCGACGGAAGAGAGCGTAGGAGACAAGCGCGAAGATCACCGACAGCGTGAAGTGGGGCAGCAGCACAGCCAGGTCAGGCGCCGCGTTCTGGACCGTGACCGCGCGCAGCTGTTCGATCGGGGTCACCAGTGGATTGAAGTGGATCAGCCCGGCCACGGCCGGAGGCATCGCCTTGGCCGGGAAGAAGATCGGGCTCAGGAACAGCAGCACGCTGCTCAGGATGCCGACGAACTGGCCGATGTCGCGCAGATAGACGCCCAGCGCGGACAACGACCAGGCAATCGCCAGCAGCATCGGGGTCATTTCCAGCAGAATCAGCGGCGCGGTGAGCGCCCAGGCCGAGGGCAGGCCGGATTGCCAGGTTTGCGCGACGAGCAGGATCAGCAAGCCGATCCCAGCGGTCGTCAGCGCGGCCGCCACCTTCACCATGGACAGCACCGGCAGCGGGAACACTACCTTCTTCACGAAGTTGGGCTGCCCAGCGATGATCCCCGGAGCGGTAACCAGCACCTCGGACAACAGGGTGAACGGCACCAGCCCGGCGAACAGCATCAGGGCGAAGTCACCGGTCGATTCGGCCCCTGCCCAGCGTGCCTTGAAGACGCCGCTGAAGACCAGGGTGTAAACGCAGAGCATGAGCACCGGCTGCAGCACCAGCCACAGGACGCCCAACGTGGTAGTGCGATAACGGGCGGCCAGCTCACGCCCCAGCAGCTGGCGGAACAGGAACAGCAGGTTGGCGTGCTTCTGCATCGATCAGGAGTTCCCAGCCAACAGCGCCTGCTCCAGATCCACCTGCAGATCCCCCAACTCCTCAACCCCCACGCTCAGCCGGACCAGCGCATCACTGATCCCCAGCTGCTCCCGGCGTTCCACCGGGATCGACGCATGCGTCATCACCGCCGGATGATTCACCAGGCTTTCCACCCCGCCCAGCGACTCGGCCAGGGTGAACAACTCGGTCTTCTCGCAGAAGCGCTTGGCCGCCGCGAATCCGCCCTTGAGCACGATCGAGACGATGCCGCCGTAGCCGTTCATCTGGCGCGTGGCCAGTTCATGCTGCGGGTGCGAGGTCAGGCCGGGGTAGATCACCTTCTCCACCGCCGGGTGGGTCTCCAGCCACTGGGCCAGGGCCAGCGCGTTGGCGCAATGGGCCTTCATGCGCAGCGGCAGGGTCTTCAGGCCGCGCAGGGCCAGGAAGCTGTCGAACGGCCCCTGCACGCCCCCGATGGAGTTCTGCAGGAACGCCATCTGCTCGGCCAGTTCGGCGTTGTCGCCGACCACCACCATGCCGCCGACCATGTCCGAGTGCCCGTTGAGGTACTTGGTGGCCGAGTGCAGGACCAGGTCCGCGCCCAGTYCCAGCGGGCGCTGCAGCATCGGCGAGGCGAAGGTGTTGTCGACCACCACGATCAGGCCGTGGCGCTTGGCGATGGCGGCCACCGCGGCGATGTCCACGATCTTCAGCATCGGGTTGGTCGGGGTTTCGATCCAGACCATCTTCGTCTGCTCGGTGATCGAGGCCTCGAAGGCGGCCAGGTCGGTCAGGTCCACGAAGCTGAACTGCAGGTTGGCGGTGCGCTTACGCACGCGCTCGAACAGGCGGAAGGTGCCGCCGTAGATGTCGTCCATCGCCACCACGTGGCTGCCGGCGTCCAGCAGCTCCATCACCGTGGAGCTGGCGGCCATGCCCGAGGCGAACGCGAAGCCGCGGCTGCCGCCTTCCAGGGAGGCCACACAGCGCTCGTAGGCGAAGCGGGTGGGATTGTGGGTGCGCGAGTACTCAAAGCCCTGGTGTTCGCCGGGGCTGGACTGGGCGTAGGTGGAGGTCGCGTAGATCGGCGGCATCACCGCGCCGGTGCTCGGATCGGGCGACTGTCCGCCGTGGATGGCCAGGGTAGCCAGGGCAAGTGCACGGTTGCCGTGCCCGGAGAAAGCGTGGTCGGACATGTTGTTTCCCAGCAATGGAGAGCCCCGGTAGGGGCTCCCGCAAAAGGAGCGGAAGTCTATCAGCGGCGGCTTAATTGACCGTTGACGCGGATAAACGCTGATTCAGAGCAGCTGCGGCCGGCGCGGGGCGGTTTACTGGACCCGGCGGCGCAGGTAGTTCAGCAGGTCGATGCGGGTGATCAGGCCCAGGAAGGCGGTGCCGTCCATGACGATGGCGACCTGGCCGCGGTCGAACACCGGCAGCAGGGCCTCGATCGGCGATTTCACGTCCAGCCGGTCCAGCTTGCTGACCATCGCCGTGGCGACCGGGTCGCGGAAGCGGGCTTCGTCGCCGTAGACATGCAACAGCACGTCGCTTTCGTCCACGATGCCCACCAGCTGGTCGCCGTCCATCACCGGCAGCTGCGACACGTCGTACAGCTTCATGCGCTGGTAGGCGGTGGTCAGCAGGTCCTTCGGCCCGATCACCACGGTGTCGCGCTGGCCGTACGGGCGCAGGATCAGGTCGCGCAGATCGCCCGACTGCGGGCGCTCCAGGAAGCCGTTGTCCAGCATCCAGTAGTCGTTGTACATCTTGGACAGGTACTTGTTGCCGGTGTCGCAGACCAGCACCAGCACCTTCTTCGGGGTGGTCTGCTCCTTGCAGTACTTCAGCGCGGCAGCCAGCAGGGTGCCGGTGGAGGAGCCGCCGAGGATGCCTTCCTTGCCCAGCAGCTCGCGCGCGGTATGGAAGCTCTCGGCATCGCTGATCGCATAGGCCTTGGTGACGCGGCTGAAGTCGGCGATCGAGGGCAGGAAGTCCTCGCCGATGCCTTCCACCAGCCAGCTGCCGGACTTGTCGTTGAGCACGCCGTCGTTGATGTACTCGGCCAGGATCGAGCCGACCGGATCGGCCAGCACCAGTTCGGTCTTCGGCGAGGCGGTGGCGAACGCGCGCGACAGGCCGGTCATGGTGCCCGAGCTGCCGCAACCGAACACGATCGCGTCCAGGTCGCCGTCCATCTGTGCCAGGATCTCCGGACCGGTGCCGAACTCATGCGCCGCCGGGTTGTCCGGGTTGCCGAACTGGTTGATGAAGTACGCGCCCGGGGTTTCCTCGGCCACGCGCTGGGCCATGTCCTGGTAGTACTCCGGATGGCCCTTGGCCACATCCGACCGGGTCAGGCGCACTTCGGCGCCCATCGCCTTGAGGTTGAAGATCTTCTCGCGGCTCATCTTGTCGGGTACGACCAGGATCAGCTTGTAGCCCTTCTGCTGGGCGACCAGCGCCAGGCCCAGGCCGGTGTTGCCGGCGGTGCCCTCGACCAGGGTCGCGCCCGGCTTGAGGTCACCGCGCTTTTCAGCGGCTTCGATCATCGACAGGCCGATGCGATCCTTGATCGATCCTCCGGGATTGGCGCTTTCGAGCTTGAGATAAAGCTCGCAGACGCCGGTGTCCAGGCGCTGGGCCTTGACGATCGGGGTCTGGCCAATGAGTTCAAGTACGGAGGAATGGATTGCCATCGGTTCACATCGATTCGCGCCGCAATGCGGCCGGACCGGTGATTATCCGACGGTTGGCGGAGAAAGTCAGGTTGCCGCGATCTACGGCCGTCGGCGGCCGACGAAGGGCCTGCGGCACAAGGCCCTGCAC
>NZ_JBFULB010000236.1:0-5991 GCF_056400545.1 Stenotrophomonas sp. P5_A8
GTGCTGGCGGCTTCCCTGCAGGCGCTGAAGGGCCAGGGCTTCAAGCACGTGCACCTTGCGTCGGGCTCCTTCCCTGCATCGCTGGCTCACATCAATGGTGCTGGCGAAGTAAAGCGCAAGGACTGGGAGCTATGGACGCAGATCAATGCGTTGGCACCGGACACGCTCATTGGCTTCGCCGACTATGGACCGCTCAACCCCAACTGGTCCGAAGAGACGCTCAAGCGGCGAGGCAATCGGGTCATCATTCGCTACGCCCTGGATGACAAGTGGCGCATCATACGCGGCCAGAACGCCACCAAGGCCGAGTCGATCGCCATCTCCAAGGTCATGACCACGGTGTATGCCAATGAATTCCTCGGAGCCCCGTTCTCATTCGGCGATCGTCTGATTGCAGATCGGGTCGATCCAACCGTTCCGCTGAAGAACAAAGCCGGCGGCCATCTGCACATCTCTGAGTTCTGGACACATCACATCAGCTATGTGCTGAAAAAACAGTATTAGTGGAGCGCCACTGCGCTGTTCGCCCGCACGAGCAGCGCAGTGCGAATGTGTGCCTTGATCTCCTCCAGACTCAGCGTCTCGGTGATGTGCTGCTGGATCAGGTACAGGCTCTTGCTCTTCCAGCCTTTCAATTGCCCTTCCAAGCGCAGTACCTCCAATGCCTCCTCCTTGTTCAGGATGGAAGCGAGGGATGCGGCCTTGTGCCGGACATTCAAGCCCGCCTCGCGCAAGCACTGGAACGTACCCGTCTCAGCGTCGACCACCATTGCACCCCACCAGGGCGGCAACAGGTCCATCGCCTTGGCCACGTGGCAGGGGGCCATGACCAAGGTGACCCGATCGAAGACCCAGCCGTAACGAGAGCCTTGATTGATCAGCCGGGCCAGGCTATCGGCCTCGCTCTTGATCTCAAAGCAATGCATATCCTCAACCAGCACCAGATCGGCCCGCACCTCCCCACCGTGCAGCCGCAGCTCTTCCAGCAGCGAGATCGCTTGGACAGCAGATTGCCTCGCCAGATGGCCGGCCAAAGCCTGTTTGATCTGTAGCTCTCTCATGGGAACCAGGGCGGAGGGGTGTACAGCGGGAGGATATCATAGTTATGCTTATATGCACTTCACATTATCTATTTGCATGAAACGTCTGAAGCAGCCGCACAGCCTGGCTCTGGAGTTGCGTGGAAGGTTTGAGGCAGACGKGCTCACCACCAGCTCTGCGATTGMCCGCGCTGCGAGCATTGGCCAGCCTCAGGTCTACCGGAATTTGTTCGGTGGGCCCAAGCGCGTCACTCGGACATTGAAGCATCTATGCAAATACGCAGGCATTGATGCATACGAGGGCACCAGTGATCCCGGGGAGTCCAAGGTGTTGATGGATGCTCTGTCGGCTGTATGGGATGGAACCGACGGGCACGCTCAACGCCTGGCGAAGCTTCTTTTTGCCCACCAGCGGGCCCACATGTAAGAATTGGCCTAGGCCCAATGGAGGCCAAGGATGAACAAGAACACGCCAACGGTGACGGTCAAGAGCGCATATCACGCGCTCGGCGAGGCCGGCTACCCTAAAAGTTTTGTATCTCGCCTTTTACCGGACTGGTGGGACAACGCACTTTTCAAGACAAGCAGCGGGGCTATCGAGTTTGCCTCGATACTCAAGCAACGGCTTGGCTTGGATGTCCGATTTGGTGACAGCGGTGAGCTTGAAGTGCTCGCCTCAAACCGCCCTGCCCGTTACAAAAAGAGAGCTGCCACGCTGGTGAGCGAGCTGCAGGTCTGCTCGAGCCTGGGCATGGCCCTGGGCAAGCTTGCGCTGTTTTGCACTGATGGCACCGCCGACCCGCTCCCGGCAGACCCCAAGGAGCTGTCCAAGAGGGTGCGTGCCTCGACCGGGGCTGCGGCAATAGGATTCGGGTCGTTGCTGGATTTCTGCTGGCAGCAGGGTATCCCCGTGCTGTTCTTGAAGGAGCTCCCCCGCGGCAGCAAGCGCATTACCGGTATGGCCATGCGGATTGAAGACAGGCCGGTGATCGTCCTGGGCTTCCAGTCTGGCCAGAATGCAAAGCAGCTGTTCGTGCTAGCCCACGAGCTGGCCCATATCTGCCTTGGCCACGTCGCCGGTACCGGCGTGCTGATCGATGAGGGAATGGACGCCATCACGGAGGCTATCGAGCGTGAGGCGGATCAGCATGGCGACGCAGAAGAGCGCCAGGCCGATCAGTTTGCACTGGCCATGCTACGCAACGGGCGACTTAGCCTTCCCCTCGATAACCACGGCACGATGTCGGCTGCCCAGCTGGTAAACATGGCCATGAGTCTCGGCGACAGCCTCAGTGTCGACCCAGGACACATCATCTTGAGCTACGCACGCGATCATGATGACTGGCTGTTGGCTAATCAGGCCCTTGGCTACTTCCCAGACCAGGCCAGCGCAAAGGAACTGCTCAAGGATCGCTTCCTGGCCAACTGCGATGTTGACAGGCTCACGGACGACAATCGCGCCTACCTGCTCAGCATGCAAGGATTCTGATGAGCGCCAAGTACTACCTCTTGGACAGTGACGCCGCCAAGGCACTTTGTCAGTACGGCCTCATTCAGGACATGGCCACCGCCCTGCGGGTTGAGCTTGGGGACTTTTCGATCCTGGCCCAGCTGCGGTTCCAGCTGCACGCAGCCAATCCCGCCAAGGCGCTTGCCAAACTGGGGAGCGCGCTGGCGGTTGAGCAGCTCAACCTACTCGTAGCGCAGGCGAGCGAGGTCGTGGTTCTGGTTGAATCGGCCAACTACGCCCTGCTGGATGGCACACCGGACATAGATGGCGGAGAGCTGGCCCTGTTTGCCGCGCTCTGTGAGGACAGTAGAGCCGGCCTGATCACCGGCGACAAGCGATCGCTGGTTGCGCTGTGCAAGGTCGGCGGGACGGTGGAACGAAGTTTCAGCTGGGCTCAGATCCTCTGCCTGGAGGACGCCATCGCAATCATCATCGACCACTTCGGCTTGGCCTATGTATCGGCCAAGGTAAGAGCCCGTCCGGACGTCAACAGCGCCCTGTCCAGCATCTTCGGAAGGTCCGTGGCGGCTGACGAACAAGCCATCTCTGATGGGCTATTAAGCTACCTCAATGACCTGCATCACAAGACCGCAGGAAAGTATCAATCTCCTTACGTGGCCGGGCTTTCCCGGTAGCGACCCGTCTTCCTGCATTCTGCGAAGGCGCTTAGGGATGTAGTGACTTTCCCTACATCAGCAGAAGTGCATTGTCGCTTTTTATAGTTTCTGTACGTCATGTCCTATGGCCGCGTCAGCCGATGCGCTGCTACGATTCGCGTAGGGCTGGACTGCCGAGGGCAACATCTCGGCCTGGAACAGCGTTGTTTTCGGCAAAGTGTGCACAGGGGGTGCCATGGCTTTGGTGAACTGCCGCGAATGCGGCAAGCAAATCAGTGATCAGGCTTCGGCTTGTCCGAATTGTGGATTCYCGATGTCCGCGGGAGTCGACCCGACTCCTGGCATCCCAACTCCACCACCGCTGGGCCCGTCTTCAGATCTGAACCGAGCAGCGCCGGTTGCGACCTCCATTCCGGCACCGCGCCCAGCACCGAAGAAGTCGGGCTGTGGAACATTCGTTGTGCTTGGACTCATCGGCCTTCTCGTCCTGTTGGTCTTGGGCTACGGCATGGGGCCCGAGAAGAAAGCAGCCACTCCATCGGCAAGCCGCGGCACTGCCAGCCAGAGCGGGGCAGCCGCCGGTCACGCATCGGACCAGAGTGCTGCGAAGGCAACAACGGTCGAGATGTCTGCGCCCGAACTTCTGGCTGCCGCAAAGGACCAGGCCCGGCCAACTTCCGAACGCTTGGCGAACCTCACGCTGATCCTCAAGAATCATCCCGGCTCGGCCCAAGCCAAGGAGGCTGATGCAATGCGGCCGAAGCTGGAGGCTCAACTCCACGCCGAGCTTAACCCGGTAGGCCTGCAGTGGTCCTATTCCACCCAGCAGGATGACATGTCGGGAAAACCTGTCCGCACGGCACGGGTAACCAGCACCAACAGCTTCAACTTTGACTTCCCCTACTCAGGCCGCCAGAAGGCAGAGCTCACGATGAGGCGTCACCCTCGATGGGGCAACGATGTAATGGTCAGCATCGAGAAGGGGCAGATCCTGTGCCATAGCTTCAGCTCCTGCCCCGTGCGCATCCGATTCGACGATGAGTCCGCCAAAACCTTCACCGGAACTGAGCCATCCGACAACAGCAGCGAGATGGTCTTCATCCCGGGATACAAGACCCTCACGAGTAAGCTGGGTAAAGCCAAGCGCCTCCGAGTGGAGTTCAATGTGTATCAGCAAGGCTCGGTCATGGCCGAATTTGACGTCAGCGGATTTGACGCAAAACGCATGACTCAGTAGCAGACTCTAATGGGAAACGAGGGTGGTGGGTACATCGCAGTACGTAGCCTAGCCGCAATCCCTATGAGATGTTGTTCGTCGTACTCAAGTGAAGGAGCGCTGCCATGTCAGATTTGGGAAAGAGGATCGCTGACGCTATTGCAAACGTTAAGATCAAGGCTCGCGGCCATGCTCTCGAGAGAGACGTTAACAGGCTTATTCTTAAGTGGAAGACGCTGTCGAATGGGCTTTCCGGCGAGCAAGGTCTCAAAGATCTGTTAGCCGAAATTGAGGCCATCCTGAAGTTGCTGGAGGCGGATCCGGCCACGCCGGGGGTCCTCGACGACTTAAATGACCTGCTGTCCAAGACCGACAGCAGCGCCGGACCTCGGGGCACTGTATCTGGCACATCGGTTAAGTGAGCTTCGGAGCTGGAACGATCTATTGCGGGGCGTAGGGCATGTTCTGCGTCCTGCACTTTGCGTTAGCCATGGTTTGGCAACATCATGTTGCCGCCGTGCGTTGACGATGCTAGTTAGCCGGAGCAAAAATTGAGAGCCKCCCCCTTTTTGGCGGGCGTCAGCTTGTTTGGTGAGACACTGGCTGGCGGCACACCTATTCCACGAGGCCCGCCACTCTAAAGGTACTGCCATCGGTGCCGCTATTGATGCGTTGCTACGTATCGATTGGCACACGATGGACTTCAAGGACTACCCCGGCGATTCGCGGCTGTATTTCATCCGATGGATTGATCGCTACACCAAGCCCCATAAGGGCTCTACGTCGACGTCGGTGTGCTGCTATCTGGCACCCCTACCCGATGACATCAAAGATCCGGCCAAGGCAACGCCGGATCAGATCGCCAAGCTGTTCGGCTATTCGGAGCAGATGCCCTTCGTAGCTAGGGTCCTGGTCGGTGCCCTGCCTTCGATCCGCATTGGTTACGTCTACCGTGACGGCAAGCGCGTAGGCGTGCTTCCCAGCCGGGAACTCTCCCTGGGCGATGCCTTGTCGAACGCGGAAGGCTCTGGCAAGTACGGGCGCAACATCCAGCTCGACACAGTCATCGGCAAGCACGGGGACTTCCCCATCAAGGCGGTTCCGACCAGCCAGCTTCACCTCGAGCACAGCGTCCGCTTCCGCAGCGGGGTGTTGATGGCAGAAGACTCCGCCAGTKGGATCGAGTTTTTGATTCCGCGGAGCGTGATATTCCGGACCTTCTATGCCCGCTCTACCTATCTGGCGTCCGTGTTCACCGCCGGGATTTGGGATGAAACTGCCGGCAGGGTGATCTTCCTGGACAAGGAGTTCGCTGGAAACTGGACGCGCGAAATGCAGGACCCTCGTTGCTTTCATCTAGTGATGCAACGAGGGATGCGTAAGGCGGATGCCGTATCTGTTGCACTGCTGCACTTCTACCCGTACGGCAAGGCCACGGCCAATGCGCTCTATACACCGATGCTCAAAGCGCAGAACGACGCCGCGTTCGGTGGTGATTTCTCGTGGTACTCCAATGCGCAGATACCCATGGATCCAGACCTTGGCCCCTACAGCGGCAAGGTAATGGGGTACTACCTGACCCCACATAGGGGCGGTCGACCTCGCAAG
>NZ_JBFULB010000237.1:0-5886 GCF_056400545.1 Stenotrophomonas sp. P5_A8
ACCACTTCGGCCCACGGCACGAAACCGAGCTTGCGCGACACCAGCGCTTCAGCCTGCTCGCGCTGGTAATCGGTCAGGCCGTCCCACTTGTTGATCGCCACCACCAGCGCACGACCGGCATCGAGCACCGCGCCCAGAACGCTGGCGTCCTGGTCGGTGACGCCTTCGGACGCGTCCAGCATCAGCACGGCCACCTGGCACTRCTCGATGGCCTGCAGCGTCTTGATCACGCTGAACTTCTCAACCACTTCCTCCACCCGCGCCTTGCGACGCAGGCCGGCCGTGTCGATCAGGCGGTATTCGCGACCGTCGCGCTCCATGTCCACCGAGATCGAATCACGGGTGGTACCGGGCACTTCGGAGGCGATCATGCGCTCTTCGCCGAGCAGCAGATTGACCAGCGTCGACTTGCCCACGTTGGGGCGGCCGACGAAGGCAATACGCACGCGGTCCGGATCGTTGTCGAGGGTTTCGGTGGTGCCTTCTTCCGGCAACCGCTCCACCACTTCGTCCAGCAGATCGTCCAGACCCTGGCGGTGGGCGGCCGACACGGTCAGCATTTCGGCGAAGCCGTAGCGGGCGAACTCCGAACGCACGGTATCTTCGTTCATGCCGTCGATCTTGTTGATCAACAGCACGGTCGGGCGCGCCAGCTTGCGCAGCCAGGAGAGGATCTCGTCGTCCATCGGGCCCTCACGGGCGTCGACCACGAACAGGATCAGATCCGCCTCGGCGGCGGCGGCGCGGGCCTGGCGGGCGGTAGCACCGGCCAGACCTTCTTCTTCACCGGCGATACCGCCGGTATCGACCACCAGGAACGGGTGGTCTTCGTTAAGACGACAAACACCGTAATTACGGTCCCGGGTCACGCCGGGCTGGTCATGGACCAGCGCGTCGCGCGTACGGGTAAACGCATTGAACAGCGTGGACTTGCCGACATTCGGCCGTCCAACCAGGGCGACCAAGGGCAGCATCGCGGTAACTCCTTATTGTGCCAACCGGAATGCGGTCAGCTTTCCATCAACGTTCTGCACCAGCAGAATCCCATCGGCGGCTACCGGTTGCGCCAGCAGGGCGTCGCCGCCACTTTTGGCGCGAGCTGCGAACTCGCCATTGTCGGTCCGCAACCAGTGCAGATACCCCTTGTAGTCGCCGACCACGATATAGTCGCCCTGCAGTGCCGGACCGGTCAGCGAGCGCCGGGCCAGGCCGGTCTGCGACCACATCGCGGTGCCACTGTTCTTGTCCAGGCCGAACACGCCGCCCTTGTTGTCGGTGACGAACACATTGCCCGAGGTCAGGGCCACGCCACCGGCGCCACCATGGTCACGGGTCCACAGCGGACGGCCGGTCGGGCCTTCGATCGCCATGGTCTGGCTCTTGAAGCTGCTCACGAACAGCGTATTGCCTTCCAGCACCGGGGCGCCGTCCACGTCGGACATGCGCTCCAGCTCGGTGCGGCCTTCACCGTTGGCGACCATCTGGTCCCACACGGTGCGGCCGTCGGTCATCGCCAGCGCAGACACGCTGCCGTCGTCGTTGCCGATGAACAGCACGCCCGGGCCGGCCACCACCGCCGCATTGCCACGCACGGTCAGTGCCGGCAGCTCGCGCGGGTTGAACCAACGCTGGGTGCCGTTGCCGGCGTCCAGCGCGGTCACGCGACCGTCGTTGCTGCGGACGAACACCATGCCCTGGCCAACGGCCGGGGCGGAAATCACTTCGCCGGTCACCTTGCCACGCCACTTTTCGGTGCCGTCGTTGGCATCGAGGGCGATCACCTGGCCATCAAGCGTACCGATCACCACCAGGCCTTCGCCGACGCCGGGACCACCGGACAGGCGCAGCTTGGGCTTCTTCTTTTCCTTGGCCGGCTCCCAGGTCCAGACCTTCTTGCCGGTCTGCAGGTCGATGGCGTGCACGCCACCGTAGAYCGCCGCCGCATACACGCGGCCATCGGCCACGGCCGGGCCCTGGCGCACGCCGATGCGCTTCTCGCCCTTGCCGACGTTGACGCTCCAGAGCTTGTCGACCTTGACGGTCGGCTCGAACTTCACCAGTTCCGCCGGCTCGAGGGCCTTCTTGGCGGCCGCGTCCTTACCGGCGAACCACCCCTTGACGGTGGTGCAGCCGGACAACGCCACGCCCAACAGGACCAGGGTGGCAACGCGCTTGATCATGACCATCTGCTTCATTACACCGACTCCGCAGCATCGGTGACGTTGCCACCGGCATCCGTCACTTTGGTTTCAAGCAGACGCCGCTGCGGCGCTGCCACGTCCAGCGTCTTGAGCGCCTTCTCATACTGTTGCCGGGCAGCATCACGCTTGCCCTGCGCCATCAACACGTCGCCATGGATTTCCAGGCTGGCGCTGTCGGTGGCGTCGCCGAGCGCCTTGAGCGCCTCGTCATGCTTGCCGGTGGCCAGCAGCAGGCGCGCGATGCGCTGCTCGATGACCGGCTGGAACTCCGGGTCGGCCTTGATCGCGCGCAGGGTCGCCAGCGCGTCATCATTCTTGCCGGCTTCGACCTGGGCCTTGGCCAGCTGCAGCGCAGCCAGGTCCGAATAGATGTTGGCCTTGCCGTCGTCGAGCGCCTTCACGCCCTTGGCCGCTTCCGCCAGGTTCTTGTCCTGCAGGTGCTTGAGCACCGCCTGGTACTGGACATTGGCACCAGCAAGCGAGTTGCTGTGCTCCTTCTGCCACCACTGCCAACCGGCGATGCCGCCGATCGCGATCGCCACACCGGCGAGGATGCTGACACCGTTCTTCCGCAGCCAGCCGCGGACGCGTTCACTTTGTTCGTGCTCGTCGAGCAGGTCGTCGATCGCCATGCGTACTCTCGCCCCGCCTGTGAAGGAGGAGCTGTTTGAATTGGATTGGGAAACGCGGCTCAGTGCGGAACTGGGGCCACGGAGCCGTCAGAGGATACCGTAAAGCGTGCCACGTTGGCTCGCTGGTAGGGCGAAAGGTCGACGATAGTGCCGGCCTGCTGAACCTCGACCGCCGACGCGTTGCCGAGCGTCATGCGCCCGACCTGGCCGGGGCTGAAGCTGCGGGTGTCGCCGGACTTGATCAGGGCCTTTTCGACGGTACTGCCGTCCGGGGCGGCGATGTCCACCCAACTGTCGCCCTTGAACTGCAGGCTGAGCGCACCGGTCGGTGCCGTCGCGGCGGTGGCCGGGCGCGGCACGGGTGTCAACGAGGCCAGGTAAGGCGCCGACGGCGCGGCCGGGGTAGCCACGATCGGAGCCGCGTCCGGGTGGACCGACTCGGCCGGGGCCGGACTGCCGCTCATCGGAACCGCTGCCGGTACAACGTCCAGCGAGGCGGTACTGGGCGCGGCGGCGCTGCCATCGAAATGACCACGGGTGGCAAACCACACCGGCACCGCCAGCACGGCGGTGATACCGACATACAGCACCCGGCGGCCGAGACTCTCGGCGATGCGGCGCGCCCGCGGGGTGTGCGTATGGCTGACCAGCTGCGGCGGGACCACCGGCCCGATCCGGGCCTGTTCCAGCACGTCGCCCAGGTCGACCTTGAGCAGCCGCGCGTAACTGCGCAGCTGGCCGCGCACGAACACCGGCGCGCCGAGGCGCTGCCACTGCTCTTCTTCAAGCGATTTCACGACCTGCATCGGCATGTGCAACTGCTGCCCCACTGCTTCGAGCGTCAGTCCTGCCGCTTCCCGCGCCTGCCGGAGACGAGCTCCACAGCCGGCGGCGGTATCAAAAGCGTTCACAGTCTGGTCATCAATCACAATGCTTCAACCCCGGGGATTAGGTGCCGCATCCTGCGGAAATTCGTTGCGAATTCGCTGCAGATAGCGACCGGATGCCACGTCGTCGCCGAGCTGCGCCTCGATTTGAGACGCAAGTTGTAACACGGAACGTGTGGCCGGTGCAGCCGCGAGACGACGTTGCGAGAAGGCCCGGGCCTCGAAATACCGGCCTTGGGCGAACTCGCTGCGAGCCATCGACTCGAGGGCATAGGCGTTGGTCGGGTCCAGTTCGATGGCGCGGCGCAGGTCGCGGGCGGCCCGTTCGGACTGCCCCGCATCGAGCGCGCAGCCACCGGCATTGGCCAGCGCCGAGCCCGGCGTGGCGTAGCCGGGGGCCGCCATGGCGCGGTCGAACCAGACCAGCGATTCGGCGGCCTGGCCATGCGTACATAGCCAGGCGCCATAGTTGTTGAGTGCATCGCCCTGCCCCGGCGCCACGTCGACGGCCTTGCGGTACAGGGTGCCGGCCTCGGTGTCGGCACCGCGCTGGCTGGCGATGTTGGCCAGCAGCAGGTACGCGTCCGGGCGGCTGCCATCGATCTTCACCGCCGCGCGCGCCTTCTTTTCCGCCGCCTGGGCCTGGCCGGCGCGGAACGCTTCGGTGGCCAGGGTCATCTGGTCCTGGTAACCGACCCGCTGCCGGATCGACGCGTTGTCGCGGACCTCGTACACCGGCGCGACCGCCAAATTCCCGGTGGGCGGCCTGATACCTTGTTTACCGCAGCCGACCAATGCCAGCGCGATGAAAACAACGGCTGGCAATCGGATTTCAGGCAGCGGCATCCCGGCTCTTCCCTTCCTGCAATGTCTTGTTGAACTCGGCCTGGCGACGCGTGCGATCCAGCACCTGGCCCTTGAGCTGGCCACAGGCGGCATCGATGTCGTCGCCACGGGTGCGTCGCACCATGGTGAGCACCTGCGCATCCAGCAGGATCTTCTGGAACGCGCGGATTTCGGTATCGCCGGAACGCTCGTAGCGCGTGCCCGGGAACGGATTGAACGGAATCAGGTTGACCTTGCCTGCGTGCGAGGCCTGCACGGCGTTGTCGAACTGGCGCATCAGCCGCGCCAACTGCCGGGCATGCTCGGGCTGGTCGTTGATGCCCTTCATCAGGGTGTATTCGAAGGTGACCGATTCGCGGCGCTTGTTGGCGCGCAGGTAGCGCGCGCACGAGGCCATCAGCTCGGCGATCGGGTACTTCTTGTTCAGCGGGACCAGCGTCTCGCGCAGCGCATCGTTGGCCGCGTGCAGCGACACCGCCAGAGACACATCGCTTTCCGCCGACAGCCGATCGATCTGCGGCACCAGGCCGGAGGTCGACAGGGTCACGCGCTTGTTGGCCAGGCCGTAGCCCAGGTCGTCGCGCATCACGCTCATGGCGCGCACGACGTTGTCGAAATTCATCAACGGCTCGCCCATGCCCATCATCACCACATTGGTGAGACGACGCTGCTTGTGCGGGATGTTGCCCAGATGACGCGCGGCCACCCACACCTGCCCGATGATTTCGGCGGTGGAGAGGTTGCGGTTGAAGCCCTGGGTGGCGGTCGAACAGAACGTGCAGTTCAGCGCGCAGCCGACCTGCGAGGACACGCACAGCGTGCCGCGGTTCTTGTCCGGGATGTAGACCGCTTCGATGGCGTTCTTGCCATCGCTGCCCATCGCCAGCAGCCACTTGTGGGTGCCGTCGGCGGAGGGTTTGTCGAACACGATGTTCGGGACCAGGACCTCGGCATGCTGCTTGAGCTTGGCGCGCAGCGCCTTGCCCAGGTCGGTCATCTCATCGAAATCGGTGACGTAGTGGTGGTGGATCCACTTCATCACCTGATGGGCGCGGTAGCGCGCTTCGCCGAGCGTGTCGGCGAAGAAGCGCTCCAGACCCTCGCGATCGAGGTCGAGCAGGTTCTGCTTGGCCACCGGCATGCTCGGGACGAGCACGACGGGGATGGCGGTTGGCTGTACGACCTCGTTCACGGCATCACTCTCAGCGCGAGACGACTTCGGTCGCGGCAAAGAAGTAGGCGATTTCGATCGCGGCGTTCTCGACCGAGTCCGAGCCGTGGGCGGCATTGGCATCGATGGATTCGGCGAAGTCGGCGCGG
>NZ_JBFULB010000238.1:0-5865 GCF_056400545.1 Stenotrophomonas sp. P5_A8
CCTCTAGGGGATGTACTCATGAAGAAGCAGCAGGGCTTTACCCTCATCGAACTGATGATCGTCGTCGCGATCATCGCCATCCTGGCCGCCATCGCGCTGCCGGCCTACCAGGACTACACCGTCCGTGCCCGCGTTTCCGAAGCAGCTGTCATCGCTGCCGGCGCCAAGGTTACCGTGGCTGAGAACATCGCCAACAACGGTGGCGCGCTTCCGGCCAATGCCTGCCTGGGCGTTGATACCGCTATCCCGGCTGGTAACCCGAATGTCGAATCGATGAAGTGCGACGAAGGCACCGGTGCCCTGGAAGTGACCATGACCGCTGACAAGGGCAAGGGCACGATTCTGACCTACACCCCGACCGCTCAGACGGGCGCTGTTGGCACCACCTGGCGTTGCGTTGGCAGCGGCAGCGAAGCCAAGTACTACCCGGCTGAATGCCGTTCGTAATTCGTAGCGAAAGCTAGCGAGAAGGAACCCCGCCTTGGCGGGGTTCTTTTTTATCTGGCACGAAATATGCGTGCTGGTAGAACAGATTCAATGCCGAATGGGGAGGCATGCGTGAGAACGGAGACGGGGTTTACGCTGATTGAGTTGATGATCGTGGTGGCGATCATCGCAATACTTGCTGCGGTCGCGTTGCCGGCCTACCAGGATTACGTCATCAGGGCGAGAGTCTCGGAGGCACTCCTGCTCGCTTCCTCGGCGAAGGTGACAGTGACCGAGAACGTGAACAACATCAACGTACTTGACGCCACCGCTTGCTCTGGCGTTCACGAGCAGACGACTGCGACGCGGAACGTGTTGTCCATGAATTGCTCCGGTAGTGGCGTGATTACGGTCGAGACGACGGAAAAGGCGGGTTCCGTGACTCTTCTGCTGCAGCCCAGCTACAATCCCAATGAAGTCATCCGCTGGCGATGTGTCAGAACGGCGGGCGACAACAAGCATGTTCCTTCGGAATGCAGATCCACGTAGGAAGCCAGTCACGGTGCTAGGTGGCGGGCTGTTTGGGTCGGCTCGATTCTCCAGTAATTTCCCTTGGTGCCAAAAATGAACGCCGTTGCCACTGCCAATCTAGTCGGTATTACCGGCATCGCCCGGCGCTTGGTCCAGGACGGCGCCCTGGACGAAGCTGGTGCCCGCGACGCCATGGCCAAGGCCGGCGCGGCCAAGCAGCCGCTGCCTCAGTGGTTTGCCGAAAAAAAGCTCGTCACTGCCGCCCAGCTGGCAGCCGCCAACGCACTCGAGTTCGGCATGCCGTTACTGGATGTCTCGGTGTTCGACAGCAGCCAGAGCGCCATCAGCCTGGTCAGCGAAGAACTGCTGCGCAAGCACCGCGTGCTGCCGCTGTTCAAGCGCGGCGGCAAGCTGTTCATCGGTACCAGCGACCCGACCCATTCGCTGGATGAGATCAAGTTCCACACCAACCTGGTGGTGGAGCCGATCCTGGTCGATGAGGACCAGATCAAGCGCACCCTGGAGCAGTGGCAGTCCAAGCACGACACGCTCGGTGGCAGCCTGGGCGGCGACGATGACGGCATGGGCGACCTGGATGTGTCGGCCGGCGACGAGGAAGGTGGTTCGACCGACTCCGGCGTGGATGCCAAGGGCGATGACACGCCCGTGGTGAAGTTCGTCAACAAGGTGTTGATCGACGCGATCCGCAAGGGCGCGTCGGACATCCATTTCGAGCCGTATGAAGACGACTACCGCGTGCGGTTCCGCATCGACGGCCTGCTCAAGAACGTGGCCAAGGCCCCGGTCAAGCTCAACCAGCGCATCGCCGCGCGCCTGAAGGTGATGTCGCAGTTGGACATCGCCGAAAAGCGCGTGCCGCAGGATGGTCGCATCAAGCTCAACCTATCCAAGACCCGGCAGATCGACTTCCGCGTCAGTACGCTGCCAACGCTGTTCGGCGAAAAGATCGTGCTGCGTATCCTGGATGGCAGCGCAGCCAAGCTCGGTATCGACAAGCTGGGTTACGAGGCCGCGCAGCAGAAGCTGTTCCTGGATGCTATCCACAAGCCCTACGGCATGGTGCTGGTGACCGGCCCGACCGGTTCGGGCAAGACGGTGTCGCTGTATACGGCACTGGGCATCCTCAACGATGAAACGCGCAACATCTCCACGGCCGAAGACCCGGTGGAAATCCGCCTGCCCGGCGTCAACCAGGTGCAGCAGAACGTCAAGCGCGGCATGACCTTCGCCGCAGCACTGCGCTCGTTCCTGCGCCAGGATCCGGACATCATCATGGTCGGCGAAATCCGCGACCTGGAAACCGCCGAGATCGCGATCAAGGCCGCGCAGACCGGCCACATGGTGCTGTCCACGCTGCATACCAATGATGCGCCGCAGACCATCGCGCGTCTGATGAACATGGGCATTGCCCCGTTCAACATCACCAGTTCGGTGACGTTGGTGATTGCCCAGCGCCTGGCGCGGCGGCTGTGCAACAACTGCAAGCGGCCCATCACCTTGCCGGCCAACGCGTTGCTGGCCGAAGGCTTCACCCAGGCTCAGGTCGATGCCGGCATCACCCTGTACGAGGCGGTCGGCTGCGAAGAGTGCACCGAGGGCTACAAGGGCCGTACCGGTATCTACCAGGTGATGCCGATGAGCGAGGAGATTTCGGTGATCGTGCTGGCCGGCGGCAATGCGATCCAGATTGCCGAGGCCGCGCAGCGTGCCGGGGTCAATGATCTGCGCCAGTCGGCGCTGGTGAAGGCGGCGGCGGGAACGACCAGCCTGGCTGAAATCAATCGCGTCACCAAGGATTGACGAGTTGGTCCGGTTGAACGCAAAAGGCCCGCGGATGCGGGCCTTTTCATGTGCGGGGAACGCCGACAAAAGGGTAGCGCCAGGCCATGTCTGGCTGTCGCGGCGCCCGCCGCGCGCGGTGAGTTGGGGGTGTCCGGATCGAAGAGCAGCCACCCATGGGGCGGCTCCACCGCGGTTGTCGCGCGGCGTCAGATGGCGCAGCAGCGTAGTGGGTTGTCGCGCGAGGTCAGATAGCGCGGCAGCGTAGCGGGTTGTTGCGCGAGGTCAGATTGCGCAGCAGCGTAGCGGGTCATCGCGCGAGGTCAGATGGCGCGGCACCCATCGGGGCAGTCGCGCGTGGCGGAATGGATCAGCCCCCATGAACCTCAATCCATCCCCAACTTCTTCAACTTGTACCGCAGCGCCCGGAACGTAATCCCCAACTGCGCCGCCGTCCTTGTCTTGTTCCAGCGGTTCTCCTCCAGCGCCTTCTGGATCGCGGTGCGCTCCATCTGTTCGATGTAGGAGGGCAGGGCACCGTTGCCGGCCGGCAGGTCGACCACGGCTTCTTCCACCGCGGCATTACTGCCGGGGCGCAGGCCGCCGTGCTGGGGCAGGCGCAGGTCGCTGGCGCCGATGCTGTCGGTTTCGGCCAGCGCGAGGGCGCGCTCCAGGATGTTCTCCAGTTCGCGGACGTTGCCGGGGAAATGGTATTGGGCCAGCGCATCCAGGGCGGACGGCGCCAGCAGCGGCGTGGGCCGTTCATGGGTGCGGGCCAGGCGCGCCAGGATCGAGGCGGCCAGTTGCGGCAGGTCGCTGCGGCGCTCGCGCAGCGGCGGTACGCGCAGTTCGATCACGTTGATGCGGTAGTAGAGGTCGTGGCGGAAGCGCCCGTCCTCGACCAGTTCGCCCAGGTCCTTGTGGGTGGCCGAGAGGATGCGCACATCCACCGGTACCTCGGTGGCCGAGCCGACCGGGCGGATCGATTTTTCCTGGATGGCGCGCAGCAGCTTGACCTGCATCTGCAGCGGCAGTTCGGCCACTTCATCCAGGAACAGGGTGCCGCCGTGCGCGGCCTGGAACAGGCCCGGCTTGTCGACGTGGGCGCCGCTGAAGCTGCCCTTCTTGTGGCCGAAGAACTCGCTTTCCATCAGCTCGGACGGGATCGCGCCGCAGTTGACCGGTACGAAGGTGCCGGCGGCGCGGGCGCTCTGTGCGTGGATGGTACGTGCCACCAGCTCCTTGCCGACGCCGGACTCGCCGAGGATGTAGACCGGCGCCTGGCTGCGCGCGACCTTGGCGATGGTGCCGCGCAGGGCGTCCATGGCCGGCGATTCGCCGAGCAGGCGCGCGGCCTGGTCGCTGGCCAGTGCGGCCGGCACGACGCGTTCACTGTTGTTGAGTTCCAGGGCGTGCTTGACCAGCCCGCGGAGGACCGAGATGTCCACCGGCTTGCTGACGAAGTCGAAGGCACCGGCCTTCAGCGCTTCCACGGCCAGGTCCATGCTGCCGAAGGCGGTGATCATCGCCACCGGCGTGCGCGGGTAGTGCTGGGCGATCTCGGTGACCAGCTCGATGCCGTTGCCGTCGGGCAGGCGCATGTCGGTGATGCACAGGTCGTAGGGATTGCTGGCCAGCAGCTCGCGGGCTTCAGCGAGGTTGGCTGCGGTACTGATACGCAGGCCCATGCGGCCCAGGGTCAGTACCAGCAGTTCGCGGATGTCACGTTCGTCGTCGACGACGAGGGCGCTGCGGGTTTCGTTCATATGGGGGGAAGATAGCCGAGGGCGGTTGGATCCGACAAATGTTTGACGCATGTGGCGACCCGCAGCGACGGTGCCTGCCGTGAACGGTTCATTGCGGCAGCAGAGTGTGCGGGCCGGCCAGGACCAGCCGGAAGCACGCGCCACCGGCCGGCACCGATACGTATTCCAGGTTGGCCTGGTTGGCCTTGCACAGCTCCCGGGCGATATACAGGCCCAGCCCGGTGCCGTGCTCGGAGGTGGTGAAGAACGGGCGGAACAGCTGGCTGGCCACCGTTTCGGGGATGCCCGGGCCGCGGTCCATCACGTCGATGACGGCGGCGCGCTCCTGGCGCGCCACGCGCAGCCGCACCCGTGCCGGTTCCTGGCCGACGCGTCCGTACTTGAGGGCGTTGTGGACCAGCACGGTGAGGATCTGATGCAGGTGGCGCGGGTCGACCAGGGCGTGCACCGAGGTTTCGGTGATGATCGGCTCGATGCTGTCCGTCTCCAGGGTGATGCCCTGCTTGTACTCCAGCACGAAGCGGCGCACGAACGCGGCCAGGTCCAGGTTCTCCGGGTTGGCGCGCTCGCGCCGGGCCAGGCCCAGCACGCTTTCGACGATGCCGTTGGTGCGCTGGCACTGCTGGTGGATGATCTGCAGCAGGCGCCGGTCGGTGTCGCCGATGGCGGTGGATTCCTCCAGCAGCTGGGCGGCGTAGTTGATCGCCGCCAGCGGGTTGCGGATCTCATGGGCCAGGCTGGCCGAGAAGCGGCCCATCGCCGACAACGTCAGCGATTCGGCGCGCCGGGAGACCACGGTGGAATCGTCCAGGAACACCAGGGTCAGGTCGCTGCCGGCCAGCAGGCGGGCGAAGCGCGGCTGCACTTCCGGCTGGTCGGGCGAGAGCTGCAGCGGGGTTTCCTCATTTTTCCAGCCGTTGCGCCAGCGCTGCAGGCGCCGGCTCAGGTCGGGCGAGGCGCTGCCCAGTTCCAGCCGGCCGCTGCCGCCGTCGCCGTCGGCGTCGCCGATCAGGGTCGAGGCGGCTTCGTTGGCCAGGGTGATGCGGTTGGCCCCGTCCACCACCAGTACGCCGGTGCGCATGCGGCGGATGATCAGCTCGTTGATTTCGAACAGGTTGGCGACCTCGTCGCCGCGCTGGTTGGCCAGCTGCTGGTTGCGGCGTGCGCGGTTGCCCACCTGGTAACTGACGTAGGCCAGGGCCAGGTAGCTGGTGACGAACATCGCCAGCTCGGCCAGGGTCCGGGTGGGGTCGCCGCCTTCCAGAAGCTTCCACAGGTACTCGCCGGCGGTGGCGGCGCTGGCGGTCAGCGCAATGCCCATGCCCAGCGGCAAGGGCAGCAG
>NZ_JBFULB010000239.1:0-5864 GCF_056400545.1 Stenotrophomonas sp. P5_A8
CCACACGTCGCGACTGCGCAGGACCACTTGGGAATGCTGCGGCCCGGTGCCGCCTTCGGCATCGGACAGGTAGTACCAGCCGTCGCGTTTGTAGAGGTGCGGCCCCTCGATCCAGATCGGGTTCTTCGCCGGCTCCACGCCGCCGTCGATCAGCACCTTGCGTGGGCCCACCGGCTTGAACGCGGCCAGATCGATCTGCTGCATCCAGATCGCGCGATGCCCCTCGTAGCGCGGCCGACCGGGCGGCACATCATTGTTGAGCAGGTAAACGGTGCCGTCGTCGTTGAAGAACAGCGATGGGTCGATGCCGTCGACGCCCGGCAGCCAGTGCGGATCGGACCACGGGCCCGCAGGATCCCGCGCGGTGGCGATGAAGTTGCCGCCGCTGTCGACGGCGGTGGTCACCACATAGAACACGCCGTCGTGGTACGCGATGGCCGGTGCGAAGATGCCGCGGGACACGCTCAGGCCATCGAAGTCCAGCTGCGTCGGGCGGTCGATCACGTTGCCGATCTGCTTCCAGTGCACCAGATCCACGCTCTCGAACACCGGGATGCCCGGGAAGTAGGTGAAGCTGGAATTGACCAGGTAGAAACGGCCGTTCGCGCGGACGATGCTTGGGTCGGCGTGGAAGCCGGCGAGGATCGGGTTGCGGTAGTGACCGGCGGGTAGCGGCGCTTCGAAGGCCGTATCGTGTCCTGCATAGTCGAACCAGTCGAAGTAGACCGGTGGCGCGGGTGCGGCCCCCAGCGGCTGCACCGCAGCGGACAACAGCAGGAGCACGGTGGCAATCAGCAGACGCATCAGGGAACCTCTGCAGCGTTGAGGGAAAGCTCGAAGGGCCCGGCCGGCGCGCCGCTGCCGTCGCGCAGCGTGCAGATCGGGCCATCGGCCCAGCAGTAGCGCACGCGCAACGCGCCGCTCCGGTAGTGCCGGCCGCTGGCCGGCTCCACGCAATCCATGCAATCCAACACAACCTCAAGCCCATCCAGCACCGCCTCGGCATAGCGGCAGTGCCGTGCGTCGGCGTCACAGAGCTCGAATCCTATGGGGCCGTTCGCACCGATGGTGACCAGGCTGCCGGTGACATGCTCGAACGCGATCCGCACACCATCCCGCGTGCGCGATGCGTGGTGTGCCGTGGGGCCGGACGGCGCAACGGTCCGGTCGCCGTAGACCACATGGCGCGCCACCTGGGCCAGGCGTCGGCCGAGTTCCTGTTTGTTGGGCGGGTGGATGTCGTACGCATCGCCGATGTCGATGGCCAGGGCAAGCCCGGTGTGCCGGTCTTCCGCCGCAACGCGCCGCTGCGCCTCGCGCACCTGCGCCCAACCACTCTCCACCGGCGCCTGAGGTGGAAGGCCGTATCCGGCCAACTGCACCACCAATACCGGCAACTGTGTGCCGAACTGACTGCGCCAGTCATCGCGCAAGCTACGCAACCGTGCCGCGTAGGCGGCGCCGTCGCCCGTGTTCGATTCGCCCTGGTACCAGACAATGCCCCGCAGGCCATAGCTGCCCAGCGGCGCGATCATGCCGTTGTACAGCGTCGACATCCCCGTGGCCGCGTGCCACGGCGCCAGTGGCGGTGCCTGCGCACCGGGTGCCGCACGGTACTGCCACGCCGCATCCAGGACGATCCGCATGCCATCGTCCAGGTGGACGGCATGGACGCTCGCGGGACCCGCCAGACCACCGTCGCCGTAGGTGTCCAGCACATTGATCACCACCGTGTTGGCACCGGCCTTCAACAAACCGGGTGGCAACCGATACGACCGCGCCTCGCCTGGACCGTACTGGCTGCCCACGGCCACGCCGTTCACCCAGGTCATGTCCGTCTCATCGACCGGACCCAGCTCAAGGCGTGCCCCCTGCCCGGCCTGGGCGGCCGTCAGGGTCACGTGGGTGCGGTACCAGACCATGCCGTTGTAGTGCGAAAGCGCCGGCACGCCCCAGTGCTCCCATGCCCCGAGCATGGCCGGCGCGTCCTGCCATCCCGCGCCGTCCGCGCCGGGCTGCCAGGGGGTGTCGCCGGCGACGGCACCCGCACGCGTTGCCCACCACTGCTGCCACTGCCTGCCCCAGTGTGCGTTTGCCGCGGCGGGGTCGGTGGCATACCGCGCGAGCACCTCCAGCGCCGGTTCCATGCCGCCCTGACTGCGCAGGGCGTCGGCGCTGGTCCATGCCTCGATCCGCGAGCCGCCCCACGCCGACTGGATCAGCCCCATCGGCACGTTGACGGTCTTCTGCAGGTCACGCGCAAAGTAGAAGCAGGCAGCAGAAAAGTCGCGCACCGTATCCGGAGACGCGGGTGTCCACGACACGGGGGTCTGGAACGTAAGTTGGGGCGTGACGGCTGCCGCCTTCGGCACGGTGAGCAGCCGGATCGTCGGTTGCGCGGCCGAAGCGATCTCGCTGACCGCGTCGAGCGTGCGCCATACCGGAAGCTCCATGTTCGACTGCCCGGAACACAACCAGACATCGCCCATCTGCAGGTCACGCACCACTTGGACAGCCGGCCCCGCGCGGACGGTCAGTTGGTGAGGACCGCCAGCGGGCGTCGGCTGCAACGTGGCGCGCCAGCCTCCACTGGCGTCGGCGCGCGTGGTGACGGCCTGCCGTGCGAAGGTCACGGAAACCTTGGCGCCGGGCGTGGCGCGGCCCCAGACCGGCAAGGGTTGGTCGCGCTGCAGAACCGCGTGATCCTGGAACAGCGGATGCAGCAGCGCGGCCCCCCGTTCCTGCGCCAGCGCCAGGTTGGCGCAGCTCGCCAACCCGGCCGCCAACATCCATCCGATCCAAGCGCTCCGACTCATCGCCCATCTCCCGGTGCGGACGGAAACTGCAGGGCCTCGTACCATGCCAGCGGGTGCGGCGGCGCGACTTCGCCCGCAGGCAGCGGCCTGCCGCTCACAGATTGGAAGTACGCCACACTTGCATCACGCCACCACTGTGCTTCGCGCCGCTGGATGCGGAGAAAGGCGGCGACCTGTTCGTAGCGTTGCCGATCCACCCTGCCGCGCAGGCTCGCCCACGTCCCCTGCATGGCCTGCACCTGGTCCACGCCTTGCGAATAGCGCCCGACCAGCGCGTTCCATAGTGTCTTGCCGGAGGCCATGCGGTGATCCCACGGCACGTGGTGGAACCACAGAAGCAGCGGCTCGGGAACCCGCGCCAGGTCGCCATACAGCGCGGCCACCTCGGGTGCGTACTGGCCCACCGCGTTGCTGCCACGGGCGGTCCGGTCGAAGCCGATGCCATCGCGATCAGCGCGGTGGTAGTAGACAGACGTCCAGTCCGCGCGCGGGCCACCGTCCACCCAGGGACCGGGACCGTAGTGGTGCCCCCGTGCCATCAGGTGGTGCAGGCCCAGCGGGGTCATGTAGTTCACCGCCGCCTCGCGCGAGGCCATCATCATCTCGACAATGGGCGCCACCACCGCAGGATCCGGCGCGAAGGTCATGGCCGCCCAGTCCGTCGCGATGTCGCGGGCGGACTGATCCGGATTCCAGGCGAGACGACCGAAGGCGTACCAGTTGGCCTGATCGAAGTGCGACCCGCTCCAGGTCCGGTCGTTGCCGAGGTTGGCGACGCCGGCAATGCCGGTCAGCGACCTTGCCACCGTGGAGCCCTCGCCGCGGGCGTGGGTGTCGGACTGCAGCGCCTCCTCGTACAACGGCCCCAGGTACACCAGATGGGTGGCAAAGCCGAGATACTCCTTGGTGATCTGGACTTCCATCATCAACGGCGTGCGCGGCATGGCCCCGAACAGCGGATGGAACGGCTCGCGCGGCTGGAAATCGATGGGACCGTTCTTCACCTGCACGATCACGTTCGGGCGGAAATCACCGTCCAGGCCGGCAAACTCGGTGTAGGCCTGCGTGGCGCGGTCCTCGGGCACCTCATGCGCGTAGACGAAGGCGCGCCACATGACCACGCCGCCATGGGGTGCCAGCGCGTCAGCCAGCAGATTGGCGCCGTCCGCATGCGAACGGCCATAGTCCTGCGGTCCGGGCTGTCCTTCCGAATTGGCCTTGACCAGGAAGCCACCGAAATCGGGAATGCGCGCGTAGATCTCGTCAGCCTTGTCGCGCCACCAACGTTGCACGTCCGGGTCGAGCGGATCGGCTGTCTTCAGCCCGCCCAGCTCGATGGGCGCGCTGAAGCGCGCGCTCAGGTATACGCGGATGCCGTACGGCCGGAACACGTCTGCCAGCGCGGCGGCTTTGGCGAGATACGCCGGCGCAAGGCTCTGTGCGCTCGCGTTTACATTGTTCAGCACGGTGCCGTTGATGCCGAGCGAGGCGTTGGCACGCGCATAGTCGGTATAGCGCGGGTCGCGCCACTCCGGCAGCGTCTGCCAATCCCAGAGTGAGCGGCCGGCATAGCCGCGTTCGACATGACCATCGAGGTTGTCCCAATGGTTGAGTAAGCGCAGCCGCAGACGGGGGGATTCGCGCACCTCAAGCGCGTCCGGCAACGCGCCCGTCTGCAGCAGTCGCAGCAGATGAAACACGCCGTACAGGACACCGATATCGCGGCGTGCGGCCACCAGCAGCACGTCGCGCCCGTCAATGCGCGCGCGCCGGAGCAGGTAGCCTTCATCGCCGAGCGATTCAATCTCTTCGCGGAATGGCGCGATCAGTGTCGACGACTGCGGTGTACCGAGCACCAGCGAAGCGTTGGTTGCAGCCACACCCTGCATCCGGGGAGCGTTGCCCGTAAGACCCCGCAGACCACGCCCCAGCTCCTCGCGCGCGGCACGCTGCGTGGGCGTTCTGTCAGGGGCCACCACCTCTGCCAAGCGCATGCGGGCGTCGGCCGCGCGCGCGGGTTCGACGGGGGCGTAGCGCAGCCAGAGCGCGTACCCATCCTCTGCGCGCACGTTGCCCACGCAGGCAAACAGCGCCACTGCTGCGCCGAGCATCCAATGACACCGCGCGACACTTGAACGCAGCCGCAGCGTGGACGGCAAACCTTGTAAGCTCCGGACGTGCTTTGGCTGCGACAGCGTCAAAAAGAAGAACGGGAGCGCGAATTGGACAAGCCGAAGAAGTCGGTCCGCCGCAAAGCCAGCGGTGTGACGATCGACGAGGTGGCGGCCCTGGCCGGGGTATCGCCGATGACCGTGTCGCGGGCGATCAACCAGGGCAAGGTGCGCGATGACACCCGCGAACGCGTCATGCGCGCGGTGCGTGAACTCGGCTATACGCCCAACCTGGCCGCCAGTTCGCTGGCCGCCGCACACCACACGCGCATTGCGTTGATCTACACCAATCCCAGCGGTGCCTATCTGCGTGAGCTGCTGGTCGGCCTGCTGCGGGTGGCGTCCAACGCGGCCATCCAGCTGGTCATCCACTACTGGGACAACCTGGACCCCGACGCCGAGCGCAAGGCTGCGCGTGCCTTGGACGGACGCGTGGATGGCGTCATTCTGCCGCCCCCGCTGTGCGAATCGCAGCCGGCCGTGACCGAACTGGTCAAAGCGGGCATCCCGGTGGTGGCGATCGCATCGGGTCACCTCAGTGACGATATTTCCTGCGTCCGCATCGACGACTTCCACGCCGGCAAGGAGATGGCCGAACACCTCATCCAGCACGGTCACCGTCGCATCGGCTTCATCCGCGGCCGCAACGACCTGAGCGCGAGCGCGCGTCGCTACGATGGCTTTGTCACCGCCCTGCATGAGGCCGGGCTGCAGGTCGAAACCGGCCTCGTCCAGCAGGGCGACTACACCTACCGTTCGGGGCTTGCCGCCACCGAAGCGCTGCTGTCCCACCCTCGGCCACCGACCGCGATCTTCGCCAGCAACGACGACATGGGCGCGGCGGCGATCTCCGTCGCACACCGCCGCGGCCTGGAGG
>NZ_JBFULB010000240.1:0-5850 GCF_056400545.1 Stenotrophomonas sp. P5_A8
GTCACCACCAGGTCGCCCGCGGCGATGCCCGCGCTGACTTCGGCCGGCAGCGGACCGGAGTTGCCGATGCAGGTGGTGCAGCCGTAGCCGACCACGTAGAAGCCGATCTTTTCCAGCTCGGTGAGTACACCGGCCTTTTCAAGGTAATCGGTGACCACGCGCGAGCCTGGGCCGAGCGAGGTCTTTACCCAGGGCTTGCGGTCCAGGCCCTTGGCGGCCGCGTTGCGGGCGAGCAGGCCGGCGCCGATCATCACCGCCGGATTGGAGGTGTTGGTGCACGAGGTGATCGCGGCGATCACCACCGCGCCATCCTTCAGCCGGAATTTCGTGCCGTCCAGTTCGACATCGCTGTAGCTCTTGGCCAGTTGCTCGTTGCCGACCGCCGCACCACCGCCTTCATTGACGAAGTTGGATACGTCCTCTGTGCGCTTGTCGCGGTTGGTGGTGAGGCCGACCAGGCTGTCGCGGTAGTTCTGCTTGACGTCCTCGAGCAGCACGCGGTCCTGCGGGCGCTTGGGGCCGGCCAGCGACGGCTTGACCGTGCCCATGTCCAGTTCCAGGGTGACGCTGTAGCTGGCGTGTGCGGTGTCGGCGTCGTGCCACAGGCCTTGGGCCTTGGCGTAGGCCTCGACCAGCGCGATTTGTTCCTCGCTGCGGCCGGACAGGCGCAGGTAGGTCAGCGATTCGCCGTCGATCGGGAAGATGCCGCAGGTGGCGCCGTACTCGGGTGCCATGTTGCCGATGGTGGCGCGRTCGGCCAGCGGCAGGTGCTGCAGGCCTTCGCCGAAGAACTCGACGAACTTGCCGACCACCCCGTGCTTGCGCAGCATCTGGGTGACGGTCAGCACCAGGTCGGTGGCGGTGGCGCCTTCGGGCATGCGTCCGGTCAGCTTGAAGCCGACCACCTGCGGGATCAGCATCGAGGACGGCTGGCCGAGCATGGCCGCCTCCGCTTCGATGCCGCCCACGCCCCAGCCGAGCACGCCGATGCCATTGATCATGGTGGTGTGGCTGTCGGTCCCGAATACGGTGTCCGGATACGCGATGGCCTTGCCATCCTTGTCCGCGGTCATCACCACGCGGGCCAGGTTTTCCAGGTTGACCTGGTGGACGATGCCGGTGTTGGGTGGCACCACCTTGAAGTTGTCGAACGCCTTCTGGCCCCAGCGCAGGAAGCCGTAGCGTTCCATGTTGCGCTGGAATTCGATCTTGCCGTTGAGGTCCAGCGCATCCGGCGTGCCGAATACATCCACCTGCACCGAGTGGTCGATCACCAGCTCGGAGGGAATCTGCGGGTTGATCTGTTCCGGGCGACCGCCGAGCTTGACCACCGCATCGCGCATCGCGGCCAGGTCGACCACGCAGGGCACGCCGGTGAAGTCCTGCAGGACCACGCGGGCCGGCATGAAGGCGATTTCAATATCCGGTTCGGCCTTGGGGTCCCACTTGGCCACTGCTTCGATGTGGTCGCGGCCGACGGTAGCGCCGCCGTCCTCGTGCCGGAGCAGATTCTCCAGCAGGATCTTCATCGAATAGGGCAGGTGGGAGATATCGAACTGCTGTCCGAGCTTGGGCAGGCTGAAGTAGTCGTAGGTCTTGCCGCCGACGTCCAGCTGGCTGCGGGTGGAGAACGAATCGCTCATGCGGGGTGACTCCTCTTGCGGATGGCTTGCAGTGGTCCGCGCGGAGCGGGCCTGCTTGCGTTTGCCGGCGGCCCTAGGGTACCGGATCGCAGCCAGTATGAGCGATCCCGTGCCACGCCATGGCCGGCCAGTGACAGAACACAAGGTTACACAGCCACATGTAGCGCCGGTGTCATCACAGCGGTGCGTCCAACGCAGACGGGGCGCACATGGGCGCCCCGTCGGGGAAGCGTTGCCGGGCGATGCCGGTTACTTGCCGTTGGCGGCGTCGATCAGCGGGTTGCCGGTCTTGCCCACCGCGTTGGACTTGGACTTGGCCGTGAGCACGCCGGTCTTGCCGAACTCGAACACGGTCGCTTCCTGGATGTTCTTGCCGAACGACTTGATCTTGACGAAGTCGTAATACCAGACCTGCGTGTCGCCCAGCTGCTCGCGCCGGCTCGGCGCGCCGAAGGCTTCGCGGACCTGCTCCTGGGTGGTCTTGCCGACCTGGGCGGCGTCCATCTGCTGCTGGGTGATTTCCGTGCCGGTGGTGTAGGCGCCGAACGGGTTGGCCTGGGCCGACGCGGTCGTCAGTGCCAGCGGGGCGGCAAACAGCAGGGCGAGGGTGAGGGTGGTGGCACGCATCGCGGGATGTCCTTTTCTATCGATGGGGCAGGGTTGCCTGCCGTTCAGTCTATCCCGCCGGCCGCGGCCCTGCCTACGTCGCCAGTCACAGAACATCGATTTGCCCTGAACCCATCAAGTACGTACAATTCATACATACTTTTTGAGGCGTACCCCATGGAAGCCACCGTAGCTGAACGCGGGCAGATCACCTTGCCCAAGGCGGTCCGCGATGCGCTGGGCCTGACCAAGGGCACCCAGTTGAAGGTCGAGCTGGACGGCAGCCGGATCATCCTGCGCAAGAGCGTGGACGATGCGATCTCGCGCGCCCGCGGCAAGTTCGCACTGGACGGCTTCGATTCGGCGCAGGCCGCCGTCGATGCGGTCCGCGACGAGGAATGAGCGCGGCATGATCGCTGTCGATTCCCCGGTCCTGATCGAACTGCTCAGCAACGGACCGCAGGCCGACGCGGTGGAGGCTTACCTGCGCCAGAGCCTGGTCGGCGGGCGCGTGGTGATCTGCGCGGTGACCCTGGCCGAGATCTGCGCCTCGCTGCGCGGTGGGGCCGAGGTGCAGGAAGCGCTGGAGGAAATGGGCATCCATTTCAGCCCGCTGGAGGCCAAGTCCGCCCTGCGTGCCGGCGAAATGCACCGCCGCCACCGCCAGCGCGGCGCCGGCAGGCGCGGCCTGGACGAATTCATGGTCGGCTCGCACGCGCTGTTGCAGTGCGATGGGCTGATCACCTGGAACGACACGTTTTTTCGCGACTACTTCAAGGGCCTGAAGCTGATCGTGCCGCAAGCCTGAGCCCACGCACCGTTTACCGCTGTATTCAACCGCAGTTTTTTCAAAGAATTTCCCGGGAGTTGTCATGTTGGAAGCCTACCGCCACCACGTAGCCGAGCGCGCCGCGCTTGGCATCCCGCCGCTGCCGCTGAGCGCCCAGCAGACGGCCGACGTCATCGAACTGCTGAAGAACCCGCCGGCCGGGGAAGCTGAGTTCCTGCTGGAACTGCTGACCCACCGCGTGCCGGCCGGCGTCGATGATGCCGCCAAGGTCAAGGCCTCGTACCTGGCCGCGATCGCCCTGGGCAGCGAAGTCAATGCGCTGATCAGCCGCGAGCGCGCCACCGAACTGCTGGGCACCATGCTCGGCGGTTACAACGTCGCCCCGCTGGTCCAGCTGCTCGATGACGCCACCGTCGGTGCGATCGCCGCCGATGCGCTGAAGAACACCCTGCTGGTGTTCGACGCCTTCCACGACGTGCAGGAAAAGGCCAAGGCCGGCAATGCCCACGCCCAGGGCGTGCTGCAGAGCTGGGCCGATGCGGAGTGGTTCACCAGCCGCCCGCAGGTGCCCGAAAGCCTGACCATCACCGTGCTCAAGGTGACCGGCGAAACCAACACCGACGACCTGTCGCCGGCCCCGGACGCCACCACCCGCCCGGACATCCCGCTGCATGCGCTGGCGATGCTGAAGAACAAGCGCGATGGCATCGAGCCGGAAGAAGACGGCAAGCGCGGCCCGGTGAAGTTCATTGAATCGCTGAAGGACAAGGGCCACCTGGTGGCCTATGTGGGCGACGTGGTCGGCACCGGCTCCAGCCGCAAGTCGGCCACCAACTCGGTGCTGTGGTTCACCGGCGAAGATATTCCGTTCATCCCGAACAAGCGCTTCGGCGGCGTGTGCCTGGGCTCGAAGATCGCCCCGATCTTCTACAACACGATGGAAGACGCCGGCGCGCTGCCGATCGAACTCGACGTGTCGCAGATGAACATGGGCGATGTGATCGAGCTGCGCCCGTACGACGGCAAGGCCCTGAAGGACGGCGCGGTCATCGCCGAGTTCAAGGTCAAGTCCGACGTGCTGTTCGACGAAGTGCGCGCCGGTGGCCGCATTCCGCTGATCATCGGCCGCGGCCTCACCGCCAAGGCGCGTGAAGCGCTGGGCCTGGCCCCGACCGATCTGTTCCGCCTGCCGATGGACCCGCCGGATACCGGCAAGGGCTTCTCGCTGGCGCAGAAGATGGTAGGCCGTGCGTGTGGTCTGCCGGAAGGCCAGGGCATGCGCCCGGGCACCTACTGCGAACCGAAGATGACCTCGGTGGGCTCGCAGGACACCACCGGTCCGATGACCCGTGACGAGCTGAAGGACCTGGCCTGCCTGGGCTTCTCGGCCGACCTGGTGATGCAGTCGTTCTGCCACACCGCCGCCTACCCGAAGCCGGTGGACGTCAAGACCCACCACACGCTGCCGGAGTTCATCTCCACCCGCGGCGGCATCTCGCTGCGTCCGGGCGACGGCGTGATCCACAGCTGGCTCAACCGCATGCTGCTGCCCGACACCGTCGGTACCGGCGGCGACTCGCACACCCGTTTCCCGGTGGGCATTTCGTTCCCGGCCGGTTCGGGCCTGGTGGCCTTCGCCGCCGCCACTGGCGTAATGCCGCTGGACATGCCCGAGTCGGTGCTGGTCCGCTTCAAGGGCAAGATGCAGCCCGGCGTGACCCTGCGTGACCTGGTCAACGCGATTCCACTGTACGCGATCAAGTCCGGTCTGCTGACCGTGGCCAAGGCCGGCAAGAAGAACATCTTCTCCGGCCGCATCCTGGAAATCGAAGGTCTGCCGGAGCTGAAGGTCGAGCAGGCATTCGAGCTGTCCGATGCCTCGGCCGAACGTTCGGCCGCCGGTTGCTCGGTGCACCTGAACAAGGAGCCGATCATCGAGTACCTCACCAGCAACATCACGCTGCTGAAGTGGATGATCGCCGAGGGTTACCAGGACGCCCGTTCGCTGGCGCGCCGCATCGAGAAGATGGAAGCGTGGCTGGCCAACCCGGAGCTGCTGCAGCCCGACGCCGACGCCGAATACGCCGCCGTCATCGAGATCGACCTGGCCGATATCCACGAGCCGATCGTGGCCTGCCCGAACGATCCGGATGACGTCAAGACGCTGTCGGACGTGGCCGGTGCGGCCATCGACGAAGTGTTCATCGGTTCGTGCATGACCAACATCGGCCACTTCCGTGCGGCGGCCAAGCTGCTGGAAGGCAAGCGCGACATCCCGACCAAGCTGTGGGTGGCCCCGCCGACCAAGATGGATGCTTCGGAGTTGACCAAGGAAGGCCATTACGGCACCTTCGGCACCGCCGGCGCACGCATGGAAATGCCGGGCTGCTCGCTGTGCATGGGCAACCAGGCACAGGTGCGCGAGGGCGCGACGGTGTTCTCGACCTCGACCCGCAACTTCCCGAACCGTCTGGGCCGCAACTCCAACGTGTACCTGGGTTCGGCCGAACTGGCCGCGATCTGCTCGCGTCTGGGTCGCATCCCGACCAAGGAAGAGTACATGGCCGACATCGGCGTGCTGGATGCCAGCAGCAAGGACATCTACCGCTACATGAACTTCGACCAGATCGAGGATTACCAGGACGTGGCCAAGACGGTCGCTGCCTGATGCGGTAGCCATCGACTGTTGGTCGATGGGATTCAACTGAAAACACCCGGCGCAGGCCGGGTGTTTTTTTGTGTGTGCGGTATTGGCCAGGAAAGGCGTTATGGCGCCGCTTCATGCCGTGCGCCCGGTGTCCAGTCCACCGA
>NZ_JBFULB010000241.1:0-5829 GCF_056400545.1 Stenotrophomonas sp. P5_A8
TCGGGGTCTGGACGAATCGGCCGCACATAAGCAGAGCCTCTAGGCCTTGTCCGCTGGCAGTTCGGGCCGTGCGGCCGCGGCGGTGCTATCGGTGCTGGCCTCACCGTAGTTGCCTACTGGGAACCGTGCCACGAAGTCAGCAAATCTGGCCCCAGAAATAGCCTGCCGGCTGTCGCCTTTCGGGCAGATGAGTGCAGCTCCGCCACCAGAGATGTTGATAAGCGCTGGGGCTTCGGTGGCCCAAAACACGTGGTGACATGCGAGACACTCAGCGCGGACAGATTCGATAGCCGAGCAGCTCGTTTGGGTCGCCTGACTGGGATTGCCGACCACCTCGTATAGGTAGAACAGGCCGGTGTTTGGCATCGGTGAGCCTTGAATAGAGGGGGCGAACGATTCGCCGCTAGCCAAGGCACGAGCGTACGGCGGGGAATGCTATGAGGGCGCATTTACGACGGAAGATCTTCGCGCCGTCCTGATCGGGATAGGAAGCGCTGCAAGAAGCTGGTTTGTATACGACTTGCGGCGTGGCGTGGCGGCCGGCGCTAAGGAATAGCTTGGATTTGCTAGGATTCAGTGCCCCAACACTGCTAGAGCCAAACAAAGAATGCAGCTCGATATCTCCATCACGGACTCGCCTAGCGCAGAGTCGCTGGATCTGATTGCCAGCGGGTTGGACCGTTTCAATTTAGATGCCGCCGGTTACGCCGACCGGCGCGAGCTGGCGGTTCTGGCCACCGATCCGGAAACTGGCAAAGTGCTAGGTGGTTTGACTGGCCGGACATCATTGGGGATGTTGTTCGTTGACCTGTTCTACCTCCCCGCGGAACTGCGTGGCCATGACCTTGGCTCGCGCATTCTCGCTGCTGCGGAGGACGAAGCCAGGCGGCGGGGGTGCTGTTCCGGCCTTTTGTACACGATCAGCTTCCAAGCGCCGGATTTCTACGTGAAGCAGGGTTGGCGGGTGTTCGGCGAGATACCGTGCCAACCTGCTGGGACGCGTCGAGTGTTTCTCAGCAAGGACTTGCTGGCGGCCTAGGGCCGGAGGCCCCGTCGAGGTTGCGCTTCCATGCACACACTCGGCGCGCGCCCCCCAACCTCCGGCGCCGGGTCAGCGCGCCCCCGGATCCCGGGCCATTGTCCGCTCAGCCCAGGGAGCCTGGGCCAGCAGCGCGCTGAGACCTTCGCAGGGCGATTACAGCCAGTCGCGGAATCTGAGATCCCGGCCCGTATCCTGCGCGCCATGCTCCCTCCCTGCGACTACACCGAATTCATGATCGCGCCACGGCCACAAGGCTGGGTGCAGCACGGTGCCCACCGGAGCCTGTGGTGGGGGAGCCGTCAGATCGCCAGCGTGCAGCCATGCTCCGATGGCATCCGCGTGACCTTGGCCTGCAGGAAACTCTGGCAGGACAAGCAGGTCCGGGCGGCCAGCATCGACCAGGGCAAGCGGTACGCCGAGCGGTGGTGCGCGGCCCGGATTTTGGCGGGGTGCCGCTGCGACAGGCCGTGCAGCAGCTGACGGCYAAGCCGGAAGAAAGCGCGCAGCCGAAGCGCTCGGCCGCTCAGTTGCAGCAGGAACGACGGCTGCGTGAAGCGCTGAAGCTGGGCTCATGGCCGGCCGCGCCAGAGCTCAAGGCCTATGGCGCACCGCCTCGGTGATCTGCTCCTGATGATCCCTAGGCCCTGATGGACTGATGGAGGGCCGCTTGATACATCGGCTATGGCACGTCGCCCGCAAGCGGGGTGGGGGCAGGCGGCGTTGGGTGAAGGGGTCGTGAGAGGGGCGACGAAAAGGAACAGGCAAGATAGGCCCGTTTAGGGCATGTTGCGGTTTCAGAAGGTTTCGTTAGCTATCGGGGAGTGATCGCAATGAAAGGTTCGGATCGTGGTTGTCTTGCTTGGGTAGCGGGGCTGGCGCTGACAGTGTGGGGCGTCCCTACGGCTCTAGCGCAGAACGGGGCCACAACAGTGGAGTGCCACTCTGTTGGCTACCAGTACAGCGAATGCCGTGCACCGTTGCGCGCGCCGCAGCTGATCCATCAGATCTCAGGCAGCTCCTGTATCTTGAATCGAACCTGGGGTTTCAACCCGAGGACCCACCGCATCTGGGTGGACGAAGGTTGCTCCGGAGTGTTCGCCGACGTGGGTGGCTACCACCACGGCCGCGACGGCACCTATGACAAGGGAAGCCGCCGTTACGACGACCGCGGCAGGGATGCCGGGCTCCTGACTTTGGGTTCGGTGCTAGGAGCAGTGCTTGCGTCGTCGGCCCAGAGCGAGCATCACTCCAACTACCGATCAGACACACACAGCTACGCGCACGGTGGGTACGACGGCTGTCAYGGTGAGGGATGTCTGGTGGCCCCCCTCAAGGACCGCGGCGCGGATGGCATCGACACCCGGGCTTCGTTCGACAAACAGGGCAACCCGAACTTTGACACCCAAGGCAACTGGATCGGGTGCCACGGAACCGGCTGCGATGTAGATCCTCCATCCGATCAATCCAACTGAACCGGAGTCCTCGACATGCGCAGCGCTCTTCTTTTCGTCTTTGCCCTTGTCCTGGCTTTCCCCGCGTTGGCTCAGGTCGACAACACGGGGTCCATCAACCAAAGCACGCAGAGCGAGTCCACAAGCTCCACGATCACTACCAGCTCGGGGATGGATTCGGGCGCTCAGACCGACATCTCTGATGAAAGTTCGCCGGAGATGAAGGCCTGGATCAAAAGCAACGAGACCAAGTCGTCTGACAACAAGGGCTTCGGGGTGGGCTTCGGCCCGGACAACGATGACAACGCCGACGATCAGCCGCGCTGGTCCAAGCATCGACCCTCTCGCCCCAAGCCCGAACAGATGGACGGCACGTACCGCATCAATGCGGCCAACGGGCCCTTCCTCTGCACGGTGCGCCTGACCGCCAGTCCTTACTTCGGCGGCTATTTCGCCAGCACCTCTACGGGTTGTCCTGACCTCTGGAAGGTCAGCCGCTGGGATATGCAAGGCCCGACGATTGTCCTTACCAACTCCTCTGGAGATATCTACGCTGCCCTGTGGCCAAGGGATCGCGACGTCTGGGTCGGGAGTGTTTCGGCGACAGGCGACCGAATTTCGCTGAGCCGTTGATAGAGCGTCGGCCGGTGGCTAAAGATGGGCTTTGCCATCGGTCCATGAAGGAAGACGGTGTTGCTGGCCGCCTGGCGCGCCGAGGCAGTGAGCTTGCTAGGCTACTGAAGTCCGTGGTGTTGGCTGCCTGAAGCGGCGCCGGTGGCACAGCTTCGGCACACCGGGCGCCGTTTGCCTTGCCGCATATGAGATGCCCCTCCCTGTGACTGACCCCAAACTGACCCCACGCGTCCGCTAAGTGACTGATTTCACAAGATCGCAATTGATCGCGGGGGATCGGCTTAGTCGTTGTTTTTGTTGATCTTCCGCGACCTTGACATGGTAAGGCTCACCTTGGATGACGCGACAGGCGCGCTCCTATCGCCATGCTGATACCCCTAGGATCTAAACCGACCATATGTACGTCTATCCCCGGGGCGGAAAGCTCTAACACTGCGTCCCGGAACTCGGCCGATATGCGACTGCCAAGAAGGATTCTCCGGAGCTGCCCTGGCAGTTCGATGTACTCACGGTCCGAAATGAACCTCCACTCTGACTCGTATCGCCAGTGTGTTGACTTACAGGTCAGGGCATCAATTGTGTTTGGAAGACCTAGCAGGCCGAAGTTGAGCTTCGGAAGGGCGTCAACGTAGGCTACCTGGTGCAGCTCGGGCTCGGCCGGATCGATTTCAAATTCGAAGGCCAAGCCTTGAGAGCTATCAGCGTAATGTGCCCACATCCGGACGTCTTGCCACTCCGCCGAAAGGCTGCAGACCCTCGACGGACCGTCTAGCGGACTCTTTGCCAATTCAAAGTAAGCGACTCTGCTGACCTGGTGTCCGAAGCCGTGACTGAAGAGTGATCCGAAGCCACGGCTAGGGTCGCCGATCAGAGCGCGGTACTGGCCTTCGAAGGGGTCGTTAAGATCGGAGTATCTGGCGCAATACAGACGCTGATGGATCGCGATGTCCAGCGCGTAACGAGCGTTTTGCGCTGACTTAAATTTATAGAGCAGCATCGGTCATACAACCTACGCATACGAGGTATGGCGATTGTATGCGTGTCGGGCGCGCTCGCCGCTATGAGAGGGGAGCCGGCGCGTAGGGGCAATCCGTACAAATTCCGTGCAAGCGGAAAAAGAAAAAGGGCCCGCATTGCTGCGAGCCCTTGAATTATGGTGGCCGAGGACGGAATCGAACCGCCGACACGGGGATTTTCAATCCCCTGCTCTACCAACTGAGCTACTCGGCCACTTCATCGCTGCGTTGCCGCTGGCGAGGACGCGAATAATACGGAGGTATGCAGCGTTCGGCAAGCGTTTCGCGAAAAAAATTTCACATTTGTTGCCAGGCCTCGCGCCGACAGCGGCAAGTGCTTGATCCAACGTGGCTGCGCACCACCGTTGCGCGCATGAACATCGGTTCAGCACGTGCCCGGGCGCGCGCGACTCACTGCGTGTCGTCCGGCATGCACCACAGCAGCACGATGCCGATCACCATGATCACCGCCGCCAGCAGCAGCGATGCCTGGTAGGAGCCGCTGTCGCGCGCCAGGGTGCCGGCGAGCGCAGGTGCCACGATCTGCGCCACGCCGTAACTCAGGGTCAGGGTGGCCATCGCCTTGGCCGGGTTGTGCGGGTAGTGCCGACCGACCACGGTAAGGGTCAGGCTCACGATTCCGGCGAAGGTCAGTCCGAACAGCAGCGCACTGCCCAGCCCGGCAGCCAGTCCATCGTCCAGCAGGGGCAGCATGAACGAAACCGCCTGCAGGGCGAAGGCCAGCATCAGGGCGCGGATCATGCCGAGCCGTGCCGCCAGCCAGTCCCAGCCGAAGGTGGAGGGGACCGCCGCCAGTCCCACCAGCACCCACACCGCGCTGCCATGCCCGTGGAAGGCGGCGGTCTGCTCGAGGATGGCCACGATGAAGGTGGCGCTGACCACGAACCCGAAACCGGCGCAGAAGTACGCGGCAACCAGCAGGCGTCGCCAGCGCGGTCCGGGGGGCGGCGGCGCGTCGGCGACGGAGCGCGCGGACGCGGCGACCGGCGCGGGCATCCAGTACCAGGCGGGTACCAGGAACAGCAGCCCCAGCAGGCCCAGCCAACGCCATTGCCCGCTGGAATCGGCATGGCCGGCCATCATCGCCGTGGCCAGGCCCGACACCGCGATGCCCAGCCCCAGCCCGGCGAAATGCAGGCCCAGCCGGGGCCGCCGCTGGTGGGCCAGCAGCCAGTTGAGCACCAGCCCGGAGGCGAGCAGCAGCCCGGCGGTGCTGGACAGCCCGGCGAGGAAGCGCAGCACGCTCCACAGCCAGAGGTGGGGGGTGACGCCCATCAGCGCGGTGGCCGCGACGGCCAGCAGCAGTCCGGCCCGGTACATGTGGAATTTCTGCCGCATGTCGCCCACCCGCGCCACCAGCAGCGTGCCCAGCAGATAGCCCAGGTAGTTGAAGGTGGCCAGCCAGCCGCCCTGGGCGGCGCTAAGCCCGGCATCGACGCGCATCAGCGGCAGCAGGGGCGTGTAGGCGAACCGGGCCAGTCCCACGGTGAGGACCAAGGCGCAGATACCGGCGGCGATGACCTGCCAGGGATGCCGTTCGGTGGGGATGGGCGGGGCAGTCATTGGATACCGGGGCGGGCAGGGGTCCGCTGATCCTCGGCGATCCGGGTGTCACTGTCTTTCGATAGAATGACCGCCTATGTCGACCAGACGACAATCCCGCCCC
>NZ_JBFULB010000242.1:0-5741 GCF_056400545.1 Stenotrophomonas sp. P5_A8
TTGAAGCTGTCGTGCACGAGGAAGGCAGCCATCCATGGCTGCGCACGCKCGTCAAACGTCCTGGGCTGGGCCTTCGGCTCCCAATCCAGAAGCTGTGCAAAAGCGCCATCAATCCAGGCATCGGAACAACGAAAACACGCGTTCACGCTACTTGCGCTCATAAACTGTGATCACATCTGCACCGCCTCCAGCGCGATGCAGCTGGTAAAGGTCCGACCACTGAGCCCCATTTGGACGTGCATCGAGGCCTGGTGCAGGAATTCCACGAAGCTGGGCGTCGTCACCCAGGTGTCGAAGAAATTCTGTCGTGTGCCGTTGCACATCTGCACCTCGCGCGGACATATCGAACTCGGCAATGTCCCGGTCAATGAGAAACTGGACCGTGTGATCACCAAGGATCCTTGCAACCTCGAGACGAGCGCGATACACCGCGTCGAGGTCCGGCTTACCAACGCCGAGCCGCTCCTGCACCAGCATGCGCTCGGCTACCGCCGCCTCTTCACTCGCGTAGATCGAGCCCATGGCGGCTGCACCCATCAGGACCGCCGTCGCGCTTGAGAGCTGCTTCCGCTCAACCAATGCCAACCCGTGCAGCGTGGCCAGGCGAGGATCCCGAGTTCCCCGCAGCGCCTTGGTGTCCAGCGACGCCAGGCTTTCCAGGTCCTTCCGCGTTGGATAATAGTGCCGATCCAGCCACGCCGCCTCATCGGCAGACAACGCCAGCAGGCGCGGGTCTCTCGCGAAAAGGTCCTGCACGCTTGTCTGTCTGGCGACCACGTTGCTGGCCGTCTTGGGGTCCCTTATGCCAGACCTCTCCTCGCGAAAACGACGGTCCGCTTGCGCATAATCATTCAAGGATTCGAATTGGGTCGCGAGCTCAGCTTCCGTTCCATCCCGTGTGGACAACCACTGCCAGCAACCAAGACCGGCGATGCCGAGAACGACAACCGCACCCATCGACGCCGCCCTCTTTCCTTTTAAATTGGCAACCCGGAGCGTCATCCACACAATCCCTTGAAGATGCCGCTGTCCTGCCGACAGAAGGCTTCTTCCTGCGCCTTGATGAATGCAGGCAGGGACGTCCACGGCTCAACCCACTCCCACTGCAGGAATTTGGCGTATGCGGTGGCCTGTCCGACGACGAACACGCCGAACGCCACAAAGGCAGAATCGCCCATACTTTGCTGGGCTTGCGCGATCATGTCGTCACGCAGCCTTTCGTCGCATTGGTGCTTGTCCGATCCTGCCGTGCCGTAACACATGTCATGCACGTCGCAAGCCTGACGGAAGACGTATCCGAAATACGCCGCGCCCGGCTGCAACGCAGGGGAAGCTATAAGGTAATCGGGCACACCAGGACCACCTGCAGCACCGCAACCGTTGACCTGCAGCGGCGGCGGATTGTGGACGTCGCAACCTGCGCCCTCCCAGACCATTGCGGGAAAGTCCTGGCACCATTCGATCCGCTGATTATCGTGCTTGGGATCGGATGATCCATCGCCGGATCCCCATGATCCTCCTCCTCCAAACCCGCCGCCGGGCGGGCGGTATCCAATGACCTGACAACCGGTCTGGATGCTGCAGTATCCCCCGGCACCTGCGGCCGGAATCATCCCCGCCGCCCTGGCCGCCAGCAGACTTGCTATCACCAACTTCAGTGCGTTCGATTCCTTCATCAGGGCCTCCGTTGAGCTGCAGGCGGACGCAATGTCGCGCTTGCTTCCGCCTTTGCGCGGAAGCCTGAAGCTACAGAGGACGCATTTCGCCTGAAGTAGGAATTCCCCTTGTCGTGGCGTCGCCTTGACGCGATCTGGAACCCACTTACCGATTGCAGGCGCAGGGCGCGCGACACCCGACCGCGAGCAGGCGCGCTAAAGCACCCCGGCCTGGACCGGCCGGGGTGCCGATACCACTACCTTAGAATTTGTACGTCACCGTCAGCCGCACGTTGCGCGGCTCGCCCCAGGTGTAGGTGCTGTACCAGCTGAAGATCGTGTAGTAGTGCTTGTCGAGCAGGTTGTTGACGTTGAGCGTGGCCGACAACTGGTCGTTGAACTGGTAGCGCGCCATCGCATCCAGCAGCCAATACGGCTCGGTGCGATGGACCTGGCTCTGGCCGTCGGCCGGGTTGGTGATCGTGCCGAACGTGGTCCCCTGCCAGCGCGCCCCGCCCCCCACGCTCCAACCCTGCATCGGCCCGGTCAGGCGATAGCTGGTGTGCAGGCTGAACTGGTCTTCCGGCTCCAGCGTGGAGACCTTGGTGGACTGCTGGCGTGCGATCTTGTGCGCGTAACCGCCCTGCACCTGCCAGCCCGGCGCGACCTGGCCGGACATCTCCAGCTCGTAGCCCTTGGTGCGCACGCCCATCAACCCGCGATAGGCGATCCCGCCGCTCGGAGTGAGCCCGCCGGTGGGTTCGGCGAAGTTGTCCTGGTCCAGCTGGAACACCGCTGCGCTGGCGTTGAAGCGGCCGTCGAAGAACTCCGCCTTCAGGCCCGCTTCGTAGCTGCGCCCTTCCAGCGGGTCGAGCACCCTGCCCTGCTCATCCTGGTTGCCCTGCGGCTTGAAGATGGTGCTGTAGCTGGCGAACACCGAGAAGTTGCGGTTGAGGTCATAAACCAGGCCCGCGTACGGCACGATCACGCCACTTTCGTCGGTGTCCGGCGATTTATAGTTGGCGATGCGGCTGCCGACGATCAGCTTGAGCGGATCGGCCAGGTCGAAGCGACCCACCACGTAGGCACCGCTCTCGCGGGTGATCTGGTCATCGCCGTAACCCCACTGCCAGTCCGGCTCGGGCACATCCCCGGTCCAGGCGTAGTAGTCGGCCACAGCGGTCGCGTAGCCCGGCTGCGGCGAGTAACCGTTGTTGATCCAGTGCTTGCGCGACACGCTGCCACCGACCACCAGCTCGTGCTCGCGCCCGAACCACTCGAACTTGCCGCTCACATACAGATCAGCCGCGTTGCTGGTGGTCTCGCCGACGTACTTGCCCACCCACATGCTCACGCCCGCGCCGGTCACCGGGTCGGGATTGCCACCGGCCGCCGCGCCCAGCGGGGCGTCGTAGCCGTTGACCTGGTGGTTGAGCTGCAGCTTGGCCACCCAGTCGTTGCCAAAGGTGTGTTCGAGCGTGGCGAAGGCGGTGCGGCTGTACTGCGCCCAGCTGCTCCAGCGCGCCCCGTTGTTGAACGAACGCGGCATGTTGTTGAAGTTGCCCTGGCTGTCCAGCAGCGGAATGCCACCCCAGCTGGAGCCCTGCGGATCGCTGTCCTGGTAGTCGGCGCCGACGGTGAGCAGCGTGTTGTCGGTGAGGTCGGCCTCGAGGATGCCGTAGAACACCTGGTTGGTGCGCTGGTAGTGGTCGACGTTGGAGTGCTTGTCCTGGTAAGCGGCAACCGCACGACCGCGCACGCGCCCGCTCTCGGTCAGCGGCCCGCCGACATCGAACTCGGCGCGATAGCTGTCCCATGCGCCGGCGCCCAGCGTGGCACTGCCGGCCAGTTCGCGGGTGGGCTTCTTGCGCACCAGGTTGATGGTCGCGCCCGGATCGCCCATGCCGGTCAGCAGGCCAGTAGCGCCCTTGAGCACTTCGACGCGATCGTAGATGGCCATGTCGCTGAGCGTATTGCCCGCCGAGTACGCCGAGTCGCGCGCCATCGGAATGCCGTCGTACTGGAAGTTCTGCACGGCAAAGCCGCGCGCGTAGTACTCGGTGCGTTCGCTGTCGTAAGTGACGATGCTGATGCCGGGGGTGACCTTCATGACATCGTCGATGCCGTTGAGGCCGAAGTCGTTCATTTCCTGCCGCGTGATCACGCTGATCGACTGCGGTGTCTGGCGCGGACTCAGCACCAGCCGGGTGGCGGTGGCGATCGTGCCGGGCGTGTAGGAATCACTGCCTTCGGTGACGGTACCCAGCTGGTTGGCGGTGACCTGCACCGTCTGCAGGGTCTGCGCGGCATCCTGCTTCGGTGGCGCCGGCGCCTCTTCGGCCTGTGCAGCGGCGGCAAACAGGGCCAAACCCAGCACGCCGGCCATCGCCTGGCTCAGCGGGGACATCTGCGGCAGCGACGAACGATCGGCACGACGGCGACCCGCAAGGGCCTGGGCAACACGAATCGGAGCAACGGACACGGCAACGCCTCCAGAAAGGAAAGAAAATCCTCTGGCGGCGGCTCGAGGTAAAGGGAGTGCCGGGCGAGCAGTGCATCGCCGCGGCGGCAGCGGCATTCTACGCCACTGGCGCGATTGCGACACCTGGCAGGTGACCGGCCTGCGGTGGTGCTGCGAGACGGTCCGCGCACTACGGGTCGCCAGGCGCACGCAGGCAGAATCGGCCGGCAAACAGCCAAAGAAAAAGGTTCTTCGCGGGTTACCGTGGAGTCTTGTCTGATCAGCGATACCCTTGAGGCCTGATTTGCCGGCTCAAGGGTGAGGCCATGCTGGACCGGAAAACGATTGAGAAGCTTGGTGGCTGGGAGGGCTATCGGGTGGAGCGGGTGGCATGGCCTGAGGATGGTAGTCGGACTGTCACGATCCACCTCAAGCCATCGGCACGGATGATGTACTGCGAGCACTGCGGCGGCCGCTGCAGGCAGGTGCACGAGACGACAGTGCGCCGGGTACGGGATCTGCCGATGATGGCGTTTCGTGTTGCTTTGGTGGTTCCCCGGCGGCGGGTCTGGTGCGATCAGTGTGGTGGTCCGCGGCTGGAGAAGCTGAGCTGGCTGGGTCGCTATCAGCGGGTTACGGACCGGCTGGCTGAGGCAGTCAACCAGTTGCTTGCTTCCAGCAACATCCTGGCGGTCTCCCGCTTCTTCCAGCTCGGGTGGCACACGGTCAAAGCACTGGATAAAGCCCTGTTGCGCCAGACGGTTCGAGAGCCGGACTGGAGTCAGATTCACTATCTGGCGATGGACGAGTTTGCGCTGCACAAAGGCCATCGCTACGCCACCGTCGTTGTCGATCCGATCAGTCGTCAGGTGTTGTGGCTCGGCAATGGCCGCTCCCGCGACACTGTCGCGTCCTTCTTCAAGCAGCTTCCCACGGGTATCGCCGAGCAGATCCGAGCTGTAGCGATCGACATGACGACTGCCTATGAGCTGGAGATTCGGGCCAACTGTCCCAACGCCGAGATCGTCTACGACTTGTTTCATGTGGTGGCCAAATATGGCCGTGAAGTGGTCGACCGGGTTCGTGTCGACCAGGCCAACAAGCTGCGGCACGACAAACCAGCCCGTCGGGTGATCAAGTCCAGTCGCTGGCTGCTTCTGCGCAACCAGGAGAACCTTGATCGGCGGCAAACCGTGCAACTGAGCGAGCTACTTGAAGCCAACCAGCCGCTGCTCACCGCCTATCTCATGCGCGATGAGCTGAAGCGTTTGTGGTTCTACCGCCGCCCTGGCTGGGCCCAGCAGGCGTGGGACCGCTGGCTGGAACAAGCTCAGAGCAGCGGAATCGCTGCACTGGCCTTGTTCGCACAACGGCTCAAAGCCTATCTGCACGGGATCCTGTCTCGCTGCCGACACCAGCTCAACACCAGCATCGTCGAAGGCATCAACAACACCATCAAGGTCATCAAACGCCGGGCCTACGGCTATCGGGATCAGGAGTACTTCTTCCTGAAGATCCGCGCCGCCTTCCCCGGTATTCCACGATGAACCAAGAAAAAGCCCCTGAGCTTGCGCTCAGGGGCTTTCTTTACATCTGGCGGAGCGGGAGGGATTCGAACCCTCGAT
>NZ_JBFULB010000243.1:0-5699 GCF_056400545.1 Stenotrophomonas sp. P5_A8
CTGTTAGCCCAATTCGTGTCAGAGGGCGCCCTGCATCTGWCAGATGCAGGGAGTTGGCTCGCGATCTGCCAGTACCTACGTTTAGCGCCGCCGCTGGATGCGTATCCCCGAGTTCCTGAAGTCGGACAACGGGCGCTGGCTGATGTTGATCCTTGCAGACCCGGCGCCACTTTCAGCCGGAAACAGCTAATGCACGACCATTCACCATGGATCGTCCCTCGGGATGTGATGTCAATCGGAATAGGTATTAAGCCCTGTCTGCCCAGTAGGCTAGCTCACATCACCAGATCGCGTTTTATTGATCAACTTCAAGATCTTGATCCGGCGCGATGGATGCTGCGGGAAGATACGTTTCCAGGTAATTTAGGCCTATTTAGGCCCGCAAATGTCACGACCAGTTCCGGACAGGGTGCAGTCCTTGCGGTGCGAAGAGAGGCACTCGGTGTGCGCGATCTGAGCGCCGCAGCCATATCAACCCAAAGCCGGTTCCTGTTCGGCCGCTTCGAAGCTACGTTGCAACCTGCGAATGTTCCGGGGTTAGTTACAGGCTTCTTCCTCCATCGTGACTCCCCTCGCCAAGAGATTGACATTGAGATCACTGGTGACCGCCCCGATCGCTTGCTGGTTAACGTATTTTATAACCCAGGCGCTGAGGGGGCGAAATACGACTACGGATATCGCGGGACGCCGGTAAGTATCGACCTAGGATTCGATGCATCGCAAAGCGCACATAGCTTTGCCATCGAGTGGGAACCAGACGAGATTCGCTGGTTCGTAGATGGGCGACTTGTCCACCGGCGAATGCTGTGGGGTCCCACGCCAATTCCACATCTGCCGATGACTCTACATGTGAACGTGTGGCCCACTCGCTCAACCGAACTCGCCGGCCAACTCCACTTGCTCAGGCTGCCCGCAATCGCGCGGATTAAAGGCATCTCGGTGGATGCCATTACAGCCGGTCAAGATTGCTTTGGCCACTTGCGGCTGTCAAGGCCATCCACGCTTGAGGAGATCACGCCTGCCCAAGTCTGACGGATGTCGCGGCCGGAAGCCGCACTTAATGCCAGTACGGTCTCAACGGGGCAGGGCGCCCGCACAGGGGATAGTTCAATGGCTCGCGGCATCACGGAACTAGACGCGCACGGTGCCGCTGAAGCGCTTGTCGCAGACGGCGAGCGCCCGACGGTGGAGCGCGTTCGGACACACACCGGTACGGGCTCCCGAATACGGTAACCCGCTTGCTGGAGACTTGGTGGCCAAGCCCCGGACGTCGGTTGCCCCCTGAGATTCCAGGCGTGGCTCGTTTAGAGGCTGCGCTTAGGCGAAGCCAGGTGACTGCTGGATACATTTCGGCCTTAGCCGACCCCGGCGAAGCCGTTGCGGCAGTGGGCRTTCCGCGCAACCCACGAGCTACAAGCACCAGCATGGCAACAGTCGCCAGCTTTTGCGCAATCCGCGTCCAAGCGGCCTTCTCAGCCTCAGCTGCTCCGCTCGGCCGTGACCAGCGCAGACCACGTTTCGGGACTGTCGCCGATGTCTAGAGCAATCCTCTCCACGAACTGAATTTCCGCGTTTTTGCCTTGTTTCCAAGTGAAAACAGCGGCTCGCGGTACACCGAGCGCGATGGAGAGGATTGATCGTCTTTGGCCTGCAGCGAAGATTCCTTCTTTACAGCACAGCGTCCTTGAACGCGTAGCAGAGTTCATGCACCTCGTTGGCAGCTCTACTTACGGCGACGAAAAGCGGATCTTCAACGCCGTCAGCGTTGTTTTCCATGTCCACTTCTCTGCCGTGCGCTGCAATAAACGCCGCAGTGAGTTTTCGGATGCTTCGAAGCCTCTCATTGATGCGCGCGAAACTTGTCACATCCTTCGTCCGGAGCTGGACGAGTGTTTCAGTGCTGAGCAAGACGAGCTGAGCGGCATCCTCAAATCCATCAAAGTGGACTTGAAGCTGCCAGAACGTCCTCTCGTCGTCAGGAAGTGCGGCGTATCTGTCGCAGGAGCCCTTGATTCCCACGGCCAACCCCAGTGCTGCGCAGGTGGCAACCAGATGTGCGCGTCGCGCCTTTGCCTCAGTCGCGCGTCGCTCTCGATATTCGCTGATGCGTTGATCGTGCCCTTCTTTGGCATACCTCCAGGCCCCGTAGCCGATCACCCATGTGCCCACAGCGGCGAGCCAATCGGCAACGCTACCGCTGTCAGGTATCTGAGTTCCGCCTGGCGCAGCAAAGAGGATCCAGCTCAGGACCCCGCTCAGAAGAGCGCCGGCGATGCCAGAGAGGACTGCATCGCTCCGCAACACGTAACGGAGTCTTTTCTTAGTAAAGCCCATGCCCCCCCCGTACCTTGGCCGTAGCGAATAGGGGGATTCTCGCATGACCCGGCCATAGCTCTGACCCGCCTGGCCGCCGCCTTGTTCGTCTCAATCGGGGTTAGGGCGCCTCGTTGGACCGCTGCTCCAATCGCGTGAGGAAGGCGCGACCCGCCCAATTCGTGATGCAGCCGTAGTCGCAAAGGCACGCGCCGAACTTCAGCCGGACCGGAATCGAATCCGGCACCTCGAAATCGAGGCGACCAAGCGTGGCGATCTGCTGGCCGATGCCGAGTTCGCCAAGCAGGCCGACCGCGACTACGCCATTGCGATGCTCGACCAGGAAGGCTGCCAGTCAATATGTAACATAATATACATTATGCGAAATGGTAGATCTGTCCCAGACACGCTACTTCAGGTGGCTGGGTCCCGCTTCAGCGGTCGATCGGATCAGAATGTTCGCTGGCCGGATCCAGATCCGCCAGGCGCGCGTCCACCAATCCTGCGCCCCCCTGGCCGATCTGATCAGGGCGACTGTGATCGGGATGGAGATTCGTGAACACAGCAACCGAGACGCCCGTTCCCAGGTATCCGGCGAAGTACGACGTAAACCCTTGCCATGCGCCGTCATGCTCCACGATGGGACCTGATGGGTGGATGCGGACAAACCAGCCGAGACCGTAGCCTTCCTCGGGAACCACGCCGTCGACCGGATATGGTGTCCACATCTGCGCCAACGTAGCGGGAGCCAGGACGGAGGCGCTGCACAAGGCGCGACCCCAGTGCTTCAGATCCCGACCGGTCAGGTCGGCCGTGGAATTGAAGGTGGGCGATACCCAGGCCTGGTTACACAGGGTCCCTCCCCTGCGTTCGTAGCCTGCGGCCCGATGGGGGACGATCTCCTGGTCGGATATCACCCGGGATGCGGTCATGCCGAGACGCCCGAAAATCTCCTCCGCCAGGATGTCGCCGTGGAATTTCCCGGTGATGCTGCGGATGACGGCGCCAAGCAGAAGGTAATTTGCGTTGCGGTAGCTCCATGTTTCTCCTGGGGACGCCTCAACGGGCAGCTGGGAAACCTTCTGCACCAGTTCCGCTTCCGTAAAGTCCCGGCGCACGTCGAACGGCCCGTCGCGGCCGGTGAACTCGTCGCCGTCATAATCGGCAATGCCCGACGTGTGCGAGAGCAGCTGGCCGATGGTGATCGCCTGCCACGTCTCAGGCAGTCCGGCCACATGTGAGCGGATGCTGTCATCCAGGCGAAGACGATATCCGGGGTGGCCGGCACGTCGTGCTCGATGTTCGAAAATCCGTACCCCTTCAAGAGCACGGCGTGCCCATGACGATAGACGCCGAGCGTCAAGCCAGGGATCTGCTGCCGAGTCATTTCAGACGCGACATAGCGGTCAATCGCCTGAAGCTGGGTTACAGGAAGTTCGGCCGGATAGAGTCTTCGCAGAAGTACATGGCGTGCAGAGCGTTACACTGCAATCCTGGAAGGCTAAGCTATGGCCCGTAGCCGCTTGGATAGGGCCAGGACAGGAATTGCACGAAACCGTACGTCAAGGTCCCACGAATGAAGAGCGATTTTAGATGAAGAATTGGCTGATCGGCGTAGTAGTCACCATGGCATGGACCAGCCCGTGCGCTGCTCAAATCGCCCCTGAGTTGCTCGGCGGCGCGGATCCTGGCAAGCCGATGTTCAGCGAATCCTTCTACAAGGGGGTTGATGGCAATTGGGTGCTGGCACGCGAACCCGTCAACACCGGTTACCACTGCTCGGTTAATTTCATCACGCCAGATTCCACCTTTTCGCTTCGTGGCCCCGCCGACGCTGGAATGGCGCGAAAGGGTCATGGCGGCGTTTGGTTCATCAGCGAGGCGATCCCTCCGGTGACAAAGACCGAGATCGTTCCCATCACGTTGTCATCTACCAACCACCCCACGCAGAACGTCCAGGCCGCCCATGTGAGCATGCCGGGCCAGAGCAGTGGGGCGTTGTTGCTCACCATCGACGTGCGGAAATCGGTGAAGGAAAAGCCGGACAGTAATGAGCTCGCTATCCAGTTTCAGGGGAAAGAGGTGTTCCGCTCAAAGGTTGTCCATCTGCAGCTGGCGTATCGCCAGCTTTCGGCTTGCATGAGCGCGGCTCAAAAATAGGCCATGATTTCAGCCGTTTGGCACGTTCAAGATGTCGGCGCAGGCGTCACGTATCTTTCTTGTGTCGCCACTTGCTTCACCGAAGACATTCACATCGGCAACCCTCAGCATCCCGGCGCTGTCCGGGATCAGCACATAGCGGACGTTGCAGCTTTTATAACCGCCGCCGCCATACGTCGCGCCGGTCGCGAGATTCTGCCACATGACGCGATTGTCAAAGGACTGCCCATAAGACAGCGTCCGCGCAATCCCGGCCTGACGGACAGCTGGGTTGCCGTTCGCGGCGACGACCTCTTGCTCGGTCTTGCCCGTCCACACCTGGATCAGGATCGATTCACTGCGCGATAAACGCCTTGTTCCCCGGTATTCAGCGGCGGCCTGAGTAAAATCCAGATCGGCCTTCATCGTCGCCAGACTGCCCTGCACCCTCCCCTGCGCTTCGGTTACTTGTTGCTGCATTTGCTCCAATTTTGCCTTGTGCGCTGCCGATTCTGCCGGCGTCAGCTTGCGGCCGTTGTTGATCGCAGGCTTCGGTACATCGGACCACAGCTTTTCCCAGGTAAAGTCGGCAAGCGAACTCATCGATAGTCCGTCCGGGACCAGTTCGAGTCCAKTCAAACCAAGGGCTGCCAGTTTCGGTCGCAGTGCTTCGGCCTTAACCACACGATTGACCGAGGCAGTTTCTTTGGCGCCGATAATGCTGTCACTGTTGCAGGCTACATTCCATGCCTGTCGCATCGTATGGCTGCTCGCACTTTGCCAATCGGTGGGCTGGAGATCAATGATCGCCGGATCCTGTTTCATGGACTTTGTGCCGCTGGCCACCCGGAATTCCACCGAATCCGGCGTGTCCAACATGCCGGTTGAATCAGCCTTGTGCTTGGGCGCGCCACGGCCGCGTTTGCTCGGCTTGGGGCATTTGAACTGGAGTTGATATTCCAACCATAGGGGTTGGTCGATCGCTTCATAGACCATTGTCAGATCAATCTGACGGATCCGGTTTGGGCCAGGATTCGTGACATCATCGACCGGCGTGTGGTCGGTCGCCGCGTCATTGGCGTACACATTGACACGCTTTCCGGCTGCACCCTGCATATCGATCAGAAACTCGCTGGCCCCGACTTGCGCCGCGATAGCCATGATGCCCGCGCCGATTACGAGTTTTGTGATTTGCCGTGTCATGAGCGCTTCCTTGTCCGTTTTACCAACTCGCGCTCTACCGCGCA
>NZ_JBFULB010000244.1:0-8488 GCF_056400545.1 Stenotrophomonas sp. P5_A8
GCGCGAAGCCGACCAACGGCCGGCACGACCGGTGCAGGCCGCTCAAGCCGGCGGCGGGCCCAATTTCAACGACAGATCGATCGCCTGCACGTGCTTGGTCAGCCCGCCAATGGAGATGCAGTCCACGCCGTCCTCGGCGATCGAACGCAATCCCTCCAGGCCGACGCTGCCGGAGACTTCCAGCGGAATCCGACCCGCCGCGATCCGCACCGCTTCACGGCGCATCCCCGCATCGAAGTCATCGATCAGGATGCGTTCGCAGCCCACCGCCAGTGCCTGGCGCAACTGATCGAGGTCCTCGACCTCCACCACCAGCGGCAACTGCGGCCATTGCGCGCGCGCCGCCTGCACCGCAGCGGTCAGGGAACCGGCCGCGCGGATGTGGTTTTCCTTCAGCATCACCGTGTCGAACAACCCCATCCGGTGGTTATCGCCACCGCCGCAGCGCACCGCGTACTTCTGTGCCACGCGCAGCCCCGGCAGGGTCTTGCGGGTGTCCAGGATGCGCGCGCCGGTGCCGGCCACGGCCGCCACATGGCGTGCGGTGGTGGTGGCGGTGCCGGACAGGGTCTGCAGGAAGTTCAGCGAGGTGCGCTCGGCGCTGACCAGGCTGCGGTTGCGCCCGTGCAGGATCGCCAGCACGGTGCCGGCGGTGACGGCGTCGCCCTCGGCCACCCGCCAGTTGATGGTCACGTCGGGATCCAGCGCCCGATGGGTGGCGTCGAACCACGGCCGACCGGCGATGACCGCGTCCTGCTTGCACAGCAGGTAGGCGCTGTCGGGACGGTCGGGCAGCAGGGCGGCGGTGACATCCCCGCTGCCGATGTCCTCGGCCAGTGCGCGCGCCACATCGGCGGCGACCACCGCCGCATCGGGTGCCTCAAGGACGGACGGACTCATTTTTCCGGAAAATCGGCGATCTGCGCGGTCGCGATGGCCTCTTCGGCCAGCAGCACCGGAATGCCGTCGTCGACGCGGAACACCTGCTTGCGGTCGCGGGTCAGCAGCGCCTCGCGCAGGGCCAGGGCCTGCGCGCTGCCATCGGCCTTGACCACGGCACCGGCGCCGATCGCGCGGTTGACTGCGTCCAGGCCCTTGGCATCGAGCAGGGATAGGGGCTGGCGGGTGTCGGGCGAGCACAGCAGGTCGAGCAGCTTGCGATCCATGGATTCTTCGTCTTGCGTGGAAGATGGCTAGAATACGTCTTTAAGGCAGGTGACGGCCAATGACCCCCAACCAATCCGCGCCGCTCGTCGGCATCGTCATGGGTTCCCGCTCCGACTGGGAAACCATGCAGCACGCCGCCCAGAAGCTCGATGCGCTCGGCGTTCCCTACGAAGTGAAAGTGGTCTCGGCGCACCGTACGCCGGACGTGCTGTTCACCTATGCCGAACAGGCAGGCGGCCGTGGCCTGCGCGCGATCATCGCCGGTGCCGGGGGCGCGGCCCACCTGCCGGGCATGATCGCGGCCAAGACCGCCGTGCCGGTGCTGGGCGTTCCGGTGCAGTCCAAGGCCCTCAACGGCATGGATTCCCTGCTGTCCATCGTGCAGATGCCGGCCGGCATTCCGGTCGCCACCTTTGCCATCGGCAATGCCGGCGCGTCCAACGCGGCGCTGTTCGCCGCGGCCATGCTGGCCTCCGACCAGCCGGCCATCGGCGAGGCGCTGGAGGCCTTCCGCGCCCGCCAGACTGAAGACGTCATGGCCCACGACGATCCGCGTCAATGAGCACGAAGACCGTTGGCATCCTGGGCGGCGGGCAGCTGGCCCGCATGATGGTGCTCGCGGGCGCGCCGCTGGGCCTGCGCTTCGAGTTGTTCGACCCGGCCGCTGATGCCTGCGGTGCCCAGGTGGCGCCGCTGCAGGTGGCCGCATTCGAGGATGAGGCCGCGCTGGCCGCCTTCGCCGCGCGGGTGGATGTGGTGACCTTCGATTTCGAGAACGTGCCCGCCCGCAGTGCCCGTTTCCTGGCCGAACGCGTGCCGGTGTATCCCAATCCCGATGCGCTGGCGGTGGCCCAGGACCGGCTCAGCGAAAAGACCCTGTTCCAGCAGCTGGGCATCCCGCTGCCGCCGTTCGCCGATATCCGCAGCCGCGACGAGCTCGCCGCCAGGGTGGCCGAGTTTGGCATGCCCTGCATCGTCAAGACCCGCCGCCTGGGTTACGACGGCAAGGGCCAGTTCCGCATCCGCAGCGACGCCGACATCGACACGGCCTGGGCCACACTGGGCGATTACGTCGAGCGGACCGGGCTGATCCTGGAAGGCTTCGTCGCCTTCGATCGCGAAGTCAGCGTGGTCGCCGTGCGCGGCCGCGACGGTGAATTCCGCGCGTGGCCGGTGACCGGCAACTGGCATGTCGACGGCGTGCTGTCGGCCAGCCTGGCGCCGGCGACGTTGAGTCCTGCCCAGCACGAGGCCGCCATCGGCCATGCCCGCGCGCTGGCCGAACGCCTGGATTACGTGGGGGTGTTCGCGCTGGAGCTGTTCTGCCGCGGGGACGAGCTGCTGGTCAACGAGATGGCGCCGCGCGTGCACAACTCCGGCCACTGGACCATCGAAGGCAGCGAGACCTCGCAGTTCGAGAACCACCTGCGCGCCGTGCTCGGTTTGCCGCTGGGCGATACACGCATGCTCGGCCACGCCTGCATGCTCAACTGGCTTGGTGCGATGCCCGAAGCGGCCGCTGTCCTCGGTCAGCCGAGCGGGCATTGGCATGATTACGGCAAGCAGCCGCGCGACGGCCGCAAGGTCGGTCATGCCACGCTGCGCGACGATGATGCGCAGGCCTTGGCCGACGCGCTGGACGCGGTGGGCGGGCAGCTTGACCGTACCGCCCAGGTCGCCCCGGTGGCGGCTGCGCTACGCCGCTGAAACGGGCGCGCGGCCTGCGCGCCCGCGCCCCAGCCGACGGCGACAAACGGGTAGTGCCGGCCGTTGGCCAGCTCCTCGCCAACCAGGCAGCTGTCGCCGCTATGACGGCGCGCGCCCTCAATCCCGCAACTGCGCGGCCACGAAGTCCCAGTTGACCAGTTTCCAGAACGCCTCCAGATAGCGTGCGCGCTCATTCTGGTAGTCGGTGTAGTACGCGTGTTCCCACACATCGCAGGCCAGCAATGGCGTGCTCTGTCCGGTCAACGGGGTGCCGGCGTTGCGGGTGGTCTGGATCGCCAGCGCGCCGGACGGGTGTTGCACCAGCCACACCCAGCCCGAGCCGAACAGGCCCAGCGCGGCGCGGTCGAATTCCTCGCGCAGCCGGCGGATGTCGCCGAAGTGGCGGGTGACCAGTTCGCCCAGCCGGTCCTTGGGGTCGCCGCCACCGCGCGGATGCAGGCAGTGGAAGTAGAAGCCGTGGTTCCAGGCCTGGGCGGCAGCGTCGAACAGGCTGCCCTGGCTCTGCCGCACGATGTCTTCCAGTGGCAGCTCGGCCAGCTCGGTACCGTCGATGCGCGCGTTGACCGCCTCGATATAGGCGCGGTGGTGACGGCCGTGGTGCAGGTCCAGCGTCTCGGCCGACAGGTGGGGCTGCAGGGCGGTGCGATCGTAGGGCAGGCGGGGCAGTTCGAGGGGCATGGCTCGCGATGGATTGAGGAGAGGGACGCCGGAAGGCTTACAATGGCGATGAGGGAAGTCTATCCGACCGGCCAGGTCGGGTTGTCCCACCTGCAGGAGAGGCGTTGTGGCGGTGATGCAGCAGATCCAGTCCGAAGTGGAGCGTTACCCCCTCGTGTTGTTCATGAAGGGCACCCCGCAGTACCCCATGTGCGGTTTCTCCAGTCGCGCCATCCAGGCGCTGATGGCCGCCGGCGCGGTCGCGCTGCGCACGGTCAATGTGCTCGAGGAACCCGAGATCCGCGCCAACCTGCCGCGTTTCTCCAACCTGCCCAGCTTCCCGCAGCTGTTCATCCATGGCGAGCTGATCGGCGGCTGCGACATCGTGCTGGAGCTGTTCGAATCCGGCGAGCTCAAACGCATCGTCGAAGAGGCCTCGCAGGCATGAGTGCCGTCCCGACCGTCGTGGCCGGGACCGCATCGCTTGCCGATCGCGTCATTCTCATCGCCGGGGCCGGTGGTGGCTTCGGCAGTGCCGCTGCCATCGCCTGTGCCGAGGCCGGCGCCACCGTGGTCCTGCTCGGGCGCAAGCCGCGCCGGCTGGACCGGGTTTACGCCGCCGTCCAGGCCGTTGGCCCGGAGCCACTGCTGTACCCGCTCGATCTGGAAGGAGCCACCCCCGACGACTACGCGGTTCTGGCCGAACGCCTGCAGTCCGAGCTTGGGCGGCTGGATGGCCTGCTGTACTGCGCCGCCGATTTCGCCGGGCTGACCCCGTTCGAGCTGGCCGATCCGGGCGCCTTTGCGCGCGCGGTTCACGTCAACCTGACTGCGCCAGCCTGGCTGGCCCAGGCCTGCCTGCCGCTGCTGCGCCAGCGCGATGATGCCGCGCTGGTGTTCACCGTGGACGATCCGGCGCGGGTAGGGAAGGCCTTTTGGGGCGGCTACGGTGCCGCCCAGCACGGGCTGCGCGGGTTGATCGCCAGCCTGCATGACGAACTCGGGCGCAGCCCGGTGCGGGTCAGTGGCCTCCAGCCCGGCCCGATGCGCACCGCCCTGCGGGCGCGGGCGTTCTCCCTGGACGAAGACCGCGGCGCCCGCGACCCGGTCGACTGTGCCGCCACGGCGGTACTTCTGTTATCTGCCGCCGGCGCCGCCCACCGCGGCCAGATCCTGGACGCCTGAAGGGGCCGGGCCTGTCCGCCTTGCGGTCTACCACGGCCCGCTCCGGTAGTGCCGGCCGCTGGCCGGCTCCCCAGCCAACCCACCGGTAACCCACCCGCAGCGTTCCCTGGTTACCCTTGCACGGGCGGCGCAGCAGCCATTCAGCGAAACAGGGCCAGTTGTGAAGATCGCGTCACGATAGCGTTGTGATGGCGTGTGTTTTGTCGCCAAACCGTCACAATCCGGCGCTACCGTGTTAATCTAGTGTTAACCGTTGCGGCTGAAACCAGCCCTCGGCTAGGGAACCCAGATAAAAGTCCAGTCAGCCGCCAGCAAGGCTGCTTGGGCGCGTTTTTTTCTCCGCCATCGCCAATCTCGCATCGAGGCTACTCCCCAATGACCCACTCACGCTGTCTCCGGATGTCCAAGCTCACCCTTGGTCTCGTGGCCGCACTTGCTGCCGCTCCCGCCTTCGCCCAGAGCACCTCTGCCGGTGTCGGCGGTCAGGTCACGTCCGCCTCAGGTGCGCCTGTTGCCGGTGCCGAAGTCACCATCACGCATACCGAGTCGGGCACGGTCAGCCGTGCGACCACCGATGCAGCGGGTCGTTACAACGCGCGCGGCCTGCGCGTGGGTGGTCCGTACACCATCACCATCACCAAGTCCGGTGAAGGCACCAAGACCGAAGACGGCCTGTACCTGGGCGTCAACCAGACCGGTACCGTCAACGCGGCACTGACCGGCGACCTCGCCGCGACCAACCTGGATGCCGTCCAGGTCGTCGCCGTGGCTGCAGGCTCGGAAGTGTTCAGCGCGACCAAGATGGGTTCGGGCACCAACCTCAGCCAGCAGCAGATCGAAGTTGCCCCGTCCATCGGCGGCAACATCCAGGACCTGATGCGTCTGGATCCGCGCGTGACCTTCATCGACCGCGCCTCGGGTTCGATCTCCGCCGGCGGCCAGAACCCGCGCTTCAACTCGATCAGCATCGACGGCGTCTCGGCCAGCGACACCTTCGGCCTGGAAGGCAACAACATGCCGACCCGTCGCCAGCCGGTCGCGATGGAAGCCATCGAAGCGCTGGACATCAACCTGTCCAACTACGACGTCAGCATCGCTGCCGCCGCCGGTGCCACCGTCAACGCGGTGACCAAGTCCGGTACCAACGAATTCCACGGCTCGGTCTACGGCACCTACCGTGACGGCGACTGGTTCGGCGACAACCCGGAAGGCCAGAAGTTCAACGGCTTCACCAAGGAAAAGACCTACGGCATGACCGTGGGTGGTCCGATCCTCAAGGACAAGCTGTTCTTCTTCGCCAACTACGAAAAGTTCGAGCAGGCCGCCCCGGGCGCCGACCTCAGCACCACCCCGCTGGGCAAGGCCAACGGCCAGTTCACCCTGGCCGACGTGACCCGCGCGCAGCAGATCGCGCAGGKTTACGGCATCGAAGCCGGTGGCCTGGAAAGCAACGGCGACACCTCGATGGAAGAGTACGCGCTGAAGCTGGACTGGAACATCAGCGACAACCACCGTGCCAACATCCGTTACAGCAAGATCGACCAGAGCAAGCTGCGCATCAACGGCATGACCACGAGCTCGGCCTCGCTGAACTCGTACTGGTACCAGCACAACAAGACCAACGAGAGCTACGTCGCCCAGCTGTTCAGTGACTGGACCGACAATTTCTCGACCGAACTGAAGGCCTCGTACCGCGAGTACTCGGCCATCCGTGCGGTGTCCACCGATGCCCCGAGCGTGCGCATCTACTTCGGCGGCACCCCGACCGCGCCGTCGGGCGACTCGCTGTACCTGGGTACCGAAGTCAACTCGCAGGACAACGTCCTGACGACCAAGGCGTGGAACTACTACGCCGCCGGCACGCTGACGCTGGGCAATCATGACGTCAAGTTCGGTGCGTCGTACGACACCAACGACATCTACAACTATTACGGCGCMAACTCGTGGGGCACCTACACGTTCTACGGCCTGGACAACTTCGCCGCCGGCCGCTGGAACACCTACGACTACGCACCGGAACGCACCCCGGGTTCGATCGCCGCTGACTACACCTACAGCAACCTGGCGCTGTTCGTGCAGGACACCTGGTACGTCAACAACAACCTGACCCTGACCCTGGGCCTGCGCGCCGACCGTCCGGACACCAGCCCGGAGCCGGCCTACAACGCGGCCGCGTCGAACTTCTTCGGCTACAACAACAGCAAGGTGTTCGAAAGCAAGTTCCTGATCCAGCCGCGCTTCGGCTTCAACTACACCTTCGACACCGATCGCCCGACCCAGCTGCGTGGTGGCGTGGGCCTGTTCCAGGGTGATTCGCCGCAGGTGTGGATCAGCAACAGCTACTCGGCGACCGGTTTCAACACCAACGTCTATAGCCTCCGCAACAACCAGTATGCCGATTCGCTGAAGTTCAATCCGAACAAGGACAGCCAGCCGGTGCCGACCGCTCCGGGTTCGGCCATCCAGAACGTCAACTTCGTCGGCAACGACTTCAAGCTGCCGTCGATCTACAAGGCCAACCTGGCCCTGGACCATGAAACCCCGTGGTACGGCATCGTGGCTTCGGCCGAGCTGCTGGTTACCAAGGTCAAGGACGGCCTGTTCTACCAGAGCCTGAATCTGGGCCCGGTGCAGTACCAGGGACCGGACGGTCGTGACATGTTCTACAGCGCCCGCAAGGTCGGCGCGTGGCAGACCGCTGACTCGCGTGTCGGCAAGGACGGCCGTTACAACAACGTCTACCTGATCAACAACACCGACGAGGGTCGTACCTCGCAGTTCACCGTGTCGCTGTCCAAGCCGTGGTCCGATGCCAGCGACTGGTCCTGGAACCTGGGTTACACCTACACCGATGCCACCGAAGTCGGCTCGCTGACCAGCTCCACCGCCAGCTCGGGCTGGGGCTATCAGTACGCCTTCGACGCCAACACACCGGTCGAGAACACCTCGCGCTACCAGATCCGCGACCGCCTGTCGGGCGCGCTGAACTGGAAGCACAAGTTCTTCGGTGACTACGAGACCAAGATCGGCCTGGTGTWCGAAGGTCGCAGCGGCCGTCCGTACAGCTACGTGTTCGCCAACGACGCCAACGGCGACGGCCGTACCGCCAACGACCTGTTCTACGTGCCGAAGGGCCCGGGCGACGTGCTGTTCGGTACGCTGACCAACGCCGGTGCGTTCACCGCCGATGCCGCGATGGAGAAGAGCTTCTTCGATTGGCTTGCCGCCAACCCGGACCTGGCCAAGTACGCGGGCAGCACGCCGGGTGCGAACGGCTTCCGCAGTGGCTGGATCAACACCTTCGACGTGCGCATCAGCCAGCAGCTGCCGGGCTTCATGAAGGGTCACAAGTCGGAGATCTGGCTGGATATCCAGAACATCGGCAACATGATCAACAAGGACTGGGGCAACATCTACGACTACGGCTTCTTCGCCGACAGTCGCGTTGCCACCCTGCAGGGCATGTACCAGGGCAAGTACGTGTACAACTACCGCGGCGCCGACACCCCGACCGTCGCCAACGCCGACGCCGATGGCTTCGACGTCGGTGTGTCGCAGTGGTCGCTGCAGCTGGGCTTCCGCTACCAGTTCTGATGAACTGACGTAGCACCTGCTGCATACGGAACGGCCGGGGCAACCCGGCCGTTTTCGTTTGTCGGACGGGTCGGGCCATCGTGCCGGCTGGGGTGTCGTTCTTGCTGCCAGCCGTAACTTCATGTACTCTCAATCGGTTGCGCGCAAAGACGCGTAC
>NZ_JBFULB010000245.1:0-5680 GCF_056400545.1 Stenotrophomonas sp. P5_A8
GCCTCTTCCTGCTGCTTGGCCAGGCGCAGCTTCTGCTCGGCCTGTTCCTGGCGCTTGCGCTCGGTCAGGTCGATCTGTTCCTGGCGGCGCTTGGCTTCCTGTTCCTGCTTGGCCTTTTCGGCGGCGATCGACAACGCGCTCACCGCGTCCTGGTCGACCGTGTCGGGCTGGGCCACGCGCTCCTGGGCCTGTTGCTGCTGCGGCGTGGGCGCATCCTGCGGACGCGGCTCCTCGATCGGCTGCGGCGGCGGCACGGTGTCTTCGGGAATCGGCTCGGGCGGCGGGACGGGCTCAGGCAGGTCCGGCAGCTTTTCCGAGGCACGCAGCGCCTGGCGCGCAGCGGCCGCCTCGGAGGCGGACAACTGCATGCTGGCCTCGATCGCCGGGTCGCCGGCGGCGGCCTCGGTGGTGCGCTGCGGCGACCACAGCCACGCGCCGATGAACACCAGCGCGAGCAGCAGGTGCACCAGCAGCGCGAGGACGATCGGCAGCCCCCACTCGTTCTGCGCTTGGCGCTGCGGTGGCAGGGCTTCAGCGTGCATCGGTCGCCAGGCCCACCTTTTCGACGTTGGCGCGCTTGATCACGTCCATTGCCGCGATCACCTTTTCATACGACACAGCCTTGTCGGCGGCGACGATCACGCGCAGGTTCTTGTCCTGCGCGGCCAGCGCGCCCAGCTGCGCCTGCAGCTGGCCGGCGTCCATCAAGGCCGGTTCCTTGGCCTCGGGCACCTTCAGGCTGAGCTGCCCGTCCAGGCGCACCGACACGATGACCGGGTCCTGCTTGCTTTCCAGGGCCTTGGCCTGGGAGTTGGGCAGGTCGACATCGAAGCTCAGCGTGAGCAGCGGCGCGGTGACCATGAAGATGATCAGCAGCACCAGCATAACGTCGATGTACGGCACGACGTTGATTTCGGATTTGAGCTTGCGGCGCTTGCGGCGGCCGAGGGCAGCAGTCATGGCAGGGTCCTTGTGCTGGGGCGCTTACTCGTCGCCCGCGCTCTGGCGCTGCAGAATCGAGCTGAACTCTTCTGCGAAGGTTTCAAAACGGACCGACATGCGCTCCACGCGGGTGGTGAAGCGGTTGTAGGCCCACACGGCCGGGATCGCCACGAACAGGCCGATGGCGGTGGCGAACAGGGCTTCGGAGATGCCCGGCGCGACCGAGGCGATGCCAGCCTGTTCACCGCTGTTGATCATGTCGTGCATGGTCACCATGATGCCGAACACGGTACCGACCAGACCCACGTAGGGCGCGGTGGAGCCGATGTTGGCCAGCAGTTCCAGGCTGCGTTCCATCTGGTCCACTTCACGGGTGTAAGTGGTGCGCATGGCGCGCTGGGCGCCTTCAAGCTGGGCACGACMGTCCAGCCGGCGCTTGTCGCGCAGGCGGGTGAATTCGCGGAAGCCGGCTTCGAAGATCGCCTCCAGGCCGCCCACCTTGCGGTTGCGGTCGGTGGCCGAGCTGTACAGCTTGCCCAGGTCCGCACCGGACCAGAAGCGGCTTTCGAACTCGTCGGCCTCGCGGTTGGCGGCGTTGAACACGCGCGCCTTGCGGAAGATGATCACCCAGCTGATGARCGACCCGGCCAGCAGCAGCAGCACGATGATCTTCACCGGCAGGCTGGCCTTGATCATCAGGTCCAGGTAATTGATGCCACCGCCATGCGCGGCCTGCGCGACAGTCTGCGCCGCGGCGCTGGTGACTTCCTGCGGCAGCGCTTCGGTCACCGTGGCCTGCAGGGCCAGGAGCATTGCGATCATCCGTTGTTCCTCACTGTGCGGATACTTGAAGTTCGTAGGGTTTCAACGCGGCGAGGAGAGCATCGTCCATGCCACGTGGTTTGAAAGTGGAGGCATCCAATGCCGCGATCCTGACCTGGGCAGTCAGCAGCGTTTCATCGCCGCGACACACGCGCTGGTCGAACACCATGCTGGCGCGCTTGCACTGCACCAGCGTGGCGGTCACGTCCAGCGCATCGTCCAGCCGCGCCGGCTTGAGAAAATCCAGGGTCATCGCGCGGACCGCGAACACCATGCCGTGGTCGGTACGCGTACGCTCCTGGCCAAAGCCCAGCGCCCGCATCCATTCGGTTCGTGCGCGTTCCATGAAGGCCACATAGCGCGCGTGGTAGACCACCCCGCCAGCGTCGGTATCTTCCCAGTAGATGCGTGTCGGCCAACTGAACCGGGGATCAACCGCCATCGATGCTCTCCGCGAACAGGTCCGCCGGCGGGTTCTTCGGCTTGAGCCCCATGTGCCGGTACGCCTTGTGCGTGCACATGCGGCCGCGCGCGGTGCGGATCAGGAAGCCCTGCTGGATCAGGTAGGGCTCGACCACGTCTTCCAGCGTGCCCCGCTCTTCGGACAGCGCCGCGGCCAGCGATTCGATCCCCACCGGACCACCATCAAAGTAGTCGACCATGGTCCGCAGCATGCGCCGGTCCAGCTCGTCGAAGCCTTCCGGGTCCACCTTGAGCATCTGCATGGCCGCCTGCGCCACGTCCTGGTCGATATGCCCGGCGGCCTTGACCTGGGCGTAGTCGCGGACCCGGCGCAGCAGCCGGTTGGCGATACGCGGGGTGCCGCGTGAGCGCCGCGCGATCTCGGCCGCGCCGTCGGCGGTGCAGTCGATGTTGAGGATCGCCGCCGAGCGCCGCACGATCTTGGTCAGCTCTTCGGGGGTGTAGAACTCCAGCCGGTGCACGATACCGAAACGGTCGCGCAGCGGCGCGGTCAGCAGTCCGGCACGGGTGGTGGCCCCGATCAGGGTGAACGGCGGCAGGTCGATCTTGATCGAGCGGGCTGCAGGGCCGTCGCCGATCATGATGTCGATCTGGAAGTCCTCCATCGCCGGGTACAGCACTTCTTCCACCACCGGCGACAGGCGGTGGATTTCGTCGATGAACAGCACATCGTGCGGCTGCAGGTTGGTCAGCAGCGCGGCCAGGTCGCCGGCCTTTTCGATCACCGGCCCGGACGTCACACGCAGGGCCACGCCCAGCTCGTTGGCGATCACATGGCTCAAGGTGGTCTTGCCCAGCCCCGGCGGTCCGAAGATCAGCACGTGGTCGAGCGCGTCGCCACGGGCCTTGGTCGCCTCGATATAGATCGACAGCTGCTCGCGCACCGGCGCCTGGCCCAGGTAATCGGCCATGCGCTTGGGGCGGATGCTGGCGTCGGTGCCCTCGTCTTCCCGGGTGGCGCCGGCACCGATGATGCGGTCGTCTGTCATTCGGCAATTATGCGGCAAAAGGAGCGCAATCCGCGCCCCGGTAGTGCCGGCCGCTGGCCGGCTCCACGCGTAGCGCCGGGCTCTGCCCGGCAACAGCCAAGGCAGCAGCCGACGTACTGGGAGACGGCGGAGTGGGTCCGGCTGCGGGAGACGCTGCAAGTACGTCCCTGTAAGCTCGGTCGCCGCATCCATGYGGCTCACGCCCCCGCAACCGGACCCACCCCGCCTTCGCCAACACGCCGTGCGCCGCCAGGCAAGCAAAGCCGTGACATCTTTCTCCACCGCTCGCGCCAACCGTCTGGAGGAGAGCCCCCTTGGTGTTCAAGGGGGCGCGCCGAAGGCGGGGGGATAAGGTGGAATGCGCGGAACGCCGGCGCCAACGGCGACTGCGTTTCAAGGGGGCGCGCCGAAGGCGCGGGGATCAGGTGGAATGCGCCCGGGTCCCAAGGTTTGCGAAGCAAACCTTGGGCCGCAGGTGGCGATCTGACGGAGTCAGATCTCCACCTGCGCCCCCAGCTCTACCAGCCGGTTGCCCGGAATCCGGAAGAAGCCGGTCGCCGGGGCCGCGTTCCGGTGCATCAGCGCGAACAGCTTGTCGCGCCAGATCGGCATGCCGCGATTGGCCGTGGCCACGATCGTCTCGCGGCTGGCGAAGAAGGTCGTGTCCATCGGGTCGAAGTAGATCCCGCCGTGGTCGCACGAGCGCATCAGCGCCAGCGGCACGTCCGGGGTCTCCATGAAGCCGAAGCGCACGTAGATCCGGTAGAACTCATCGCCCACCGACTCGATCTTCAGGCGCTGGCCCTCTGGCGCATACGGCACCGGCAGGGTCACCACGTGCAGGAACACATTGCGCTCGTGCAGCACCTTGTTGTGCTTGAGGTTGTGCATCAGCGCATGCGGGGCCACGGTCGGGTCGGCGGTCAGGAACACCGCCGTGCCCGGCACGCGTACCGGCGGGGCCAGCATCAGCCCGGGCAGGAAGGTATCGATGCGGATACCGTCCTTGCGGATCTCATCGCGCAGCAGTTCGCGGCCCCGCCGCCAGGTGCGCATCATCGTGAACAGCACGATGCCCAGCACCACCGGGAACCACGCGCCCTGCAGCAGCTTGGCGCCGTTGGCGATCACAAAGCCCAGGTCGATGATGAAGAAGATCACGCACAGCGGAATGATCCAGTACCGCGAGGTCGGCCACAGCGCGCGCGCCACCAGCGCCAGCAGCAGGGTATCGATGAGCATGGTCGCCGACACCGAGATGCCGTAGGCCACGGCCAGGTTGGACGAGCTGCGGAAGGCCAGCACCAGCCCGATCACCATCACCGCGATGCCCCAGTTGATGCCCGGGATGTAGATCTGGCCGATGGTGTCGTGGGAGGTGTGGGTAATGCGCATGCGCGGGATGTAGCCCAGCTGCATGGCCTGGCGCGACACCGAGAACGCCCCGGTGATCACCGACTGCGAGGCGATCACCGCGGCCATGGTGGCCAGGATGATCATCGGGTACAGCGCCCAGTCCGGCACCGCCTCGAAGAACGGGTTCTTCACCGCTTCGGGATTGTTGAGCACCAGCGCGCCCTGCCCCAGGTAATTCAGCACCAGGCACGGCAGCACGAAGAAGTACCAGGCGTGGCGGATCGGCTTGGCCCCGAAGTGGCCCATGTCCGCGTACAGCGCCTCGCCACCGGTCACGGCCAGCACCACTGCACCGAGGATGAAGATGCCGTGCCAGCCATGTTCCATGAAGAAGCGCAGCGCCCACATCGGGTTGAACGCCTTGAGCACCTCGGGCGCATCGACGATGTTCCAGATGCCGATGGCGGCCAGCGAAATGAACCAGATCGAGGTGATCGGCCCGAACAGCTTGCCGATCTTCTCGGTGCCAAAGCGCTGTACGGCAAAGACCGCCAGCAGCACCACCACGGTGATCGGCACGATGAACGCATGCAGGCCCGGCGCGGCTACCTCCAGGCCCTCGACCGCACCCAGCACCGAAATGGCCGGGGTGATCACCCCGTCTCCGAAGAACAGCGAGGCGCCGAAGATGCCCAGGATGCCCACCACGTAGGCCGAGCGCGAGCCGTTGCGCAGGGTGCGCTGGGTGAGCGCCATCAAGGCCATGATGCCGCCTTCGCCCTCGTTGTCGGCGCGCATGATGATGGTGACGTACTTGAGCGTGACCACGATGTTCAGCGCCCAGAACGCCAGCGACAGCACGCCCAGCACGGTGTCGTGGTCGCTGCTGAGGCCGTAATGCGGGGAGAAGGCCTCCTTCAGCGTGTACAGCGGGCTGGTGCCGATGTCGCCGAACACCACGCCGATGGCGCCGATGATCAGCGCCATGCCGCCGGCCGCGGGCGCGTGGCCGTGCGCGGCGTGGCCGCTGTCGTGCTGGGTGGGAGAGGTGGACATGAGGCTCCGGGCGGACGCGGTCGGTATCAGGA
>NZ_JBFULB010000246.1:0-5658 GCF_056400545.1 Stenotrophomonas sp. P5_A8
ACATCAGGATGGGCACCGGATTCTGGAACTCTTCGCGGAGCTTGTGGCACAGCGTCATTCCGTCCAGCCGCGGCAGCATCAGATCCAGCAGGATGGCGTCGTAATCGTTCTGCGTAGCCAGCCGCAGCCCGGTGGCGCCATCCCGTGCATCGTCCAGCACATAGCCCAACGGCTCGAAGAAGGCGTACAGGTTTGCGACCAACTCAGGGTTGTCTTCAATGATGAGCAGGCGGGTCATGGATCGTTGGCATCATGGAGCGTGTGAGGGACTTTGAAGGATTGCTGCGCCATTGCCAAGGCGCAGCGGGCGGACGCGCCACGCAGGCGTTGTTCTTTGCGGAGAGACGGTCGCGCCCTTCCGTCGCATCGGCCCGATCTTGACACGCTGCGAACCCCGGCTTCACTCTCCTTGCAGGGTCGCATCGGGATCATGCCTATCCTTCCTTCAAATCGCAGTCGGTTGGCCACCCGCAGGGCATGCGGTGGCGTCTGCCAAGAAGGTTTCCCCAATGTTCATCCTCGTTGGCGCGCTTCTGATCACGGTCATATCAGTGGCGAGGATGCCTAGTACGGAGTTTCCGATGACCGGCAAGTTTCTGATCCTGGGTGTTCGCGCTGAAATGGCCGACGCGCAGACGATAAAAATGCTGCAACAACTGGATGTCCAGTGCCAATCGTGCATGCAGGAATGCAGGTTGTCCGAGGGGGAAGGATTGGTGGACGTGCAAGGCGCGGGTCTGCTCAACTGCCCCCACTGTGGCGAACACCAGGCCGTCAGCCGCGCGCGGTTCGAGCAGTTTCTGCAGATGCAGGTGCTGAAGACCTGACGGATGTATCAGCGCCAGACAGCATTGCTCTCGCGAAGGATGCTTGGCTGTATTCCGGACATGGGGTTGGGCGGGCATTTCAATCGCGCGCCGGGCGCGGAGCGCGCCAGCCGCCGCTGATGATGAAGTCGAGCACGCCCACCACCAGCAGCGAGGCACCCACCAACGGGAACACCACCCCGCCAATGCACAGCAGCGCGAACACGATGGCCACCGTTCGCCGTTGCCTCGGCAGCGCAGGCACGCCCATCCCGCCGACCGGCCGCCGCTTCCACCACATCACCGCGCCGCTGATGCACAGCATGAGGATCGCGGCGCAGGCGGCGACCAGCAACAGGCGATTGAACGTGCCGTATTCCTGTCCCAGGTGCACGTTGATGCCCCATTCCAGCCCACGCCCCAGCACGCCGTACTCGGCGTAGCCCATGTCCAGCAGCACCCGGCCGCTGTATTGGTCCAGGTGCACCACACGCTGGCCTGCCACGTCCTCGGGGTAGACCGAGGCGGTGTACACGCCCATCGGACCGCGCGGCAGCGCCACGCTGTAACCGGGTGCCAGGCCGAGGCCGTTGATGCGTTGCAGCGCGGCGTCGATGCCGATGCTGCCAGGTTGGGCGGCGAGATCGCCCAGTGCACCACTGCCGTGCCCCTCGTGCCCGGCATGGCTATCGGCAGGCGCGTGTTCGGCGTGGCGCAGGGATGACACCGGCACTTGCGCCTGCCGCATCGACCAGGTGGGCGTGGTGGTGTCGGCCAGCCGCTGGTGCGACATCGGCACCTGCACGCGCACGCCAGCCGGATAGCCGTAGTCCTGCCCGTTGGCCCACGCGTTGACCTGCTTGCCCCACACCACCGACCAGGGCATGCCGGTGACCGCCAGGAACAGCAGCGCCAGCCCCACCCAGACACCGGTCACCGCATGCAGGTCGCGCCAGAACAGGCGCTGGGCCGGCCGGCCACGCACCGTGGTGACGCCACCGTTGCGCCCGCGCGGCCACCACAGGTAGACACCGGTCAACACCAGCAGGATGGCCCAGCCGGCAGCGATCTCGATCAGCGCACGGGCGTAGTCACCGAGCAGGTCCAGGCTGTGCAGCCGGCGTACGACACCGGAGAACGTGCCTTTTTCCGGCAGGTATCCGAGGACGCGCGCCGAGGTCGGGTCAACGTAGTAGATCTCGCGCCGACCGTCGGCCTCCAGCACACCGATTTCCACGCTGCCATCGCTGCGCTCCGGGGTGCTGTAGCGGAACACCTCGCCAGGCGTGAGGGCGGTGACGGCGGCGATCTGGGCGCTGGGGAGCGTGCGAGCGTGCTGTGGGTTTTCCACGACCTTGAGGTCATGGTGGACCCACCGGTCAATGGGCTTCTGGTACAGGTAGACCGCGCCGGTCAGTGCCAGCCAGGCAATGAAAGGCAGTACGAACAGACCGGCATAGAAGTGCCACCGCCACACCGCGCGGTAGAAGCGCCAGCGTTCGGTGGACGGCGGCGGGATGGCGGTATCCATATCAGAGCTCCCGGGTCCAGCTGAGGTAGAGGGCGCGGCCATCGCCGGGCGAGTAGCCGGATGCGCCGCTGTCATACCAGGCGTAGACGTAGAAGCGGTCCGTCGCGTTTTTCAGCTGCAGGGCCAGGCTGTTGCGCGGGTCCAGGCGGTAGGTGGCGCTCAGATTCAACAACGCATAGCCACCGTAACGGCCCAGCGTGTTGGTGCGTTCCACGAAGTAGTCACCCTGGCCGTTGCTCCAGGCGCTGAAGGTCCAATCGGGGGTGGTCGTGTACTCCACGCCAGCGTTGGCCAGCCAGTTCGGCACGTTCTCGACCTGTCGCCCACGGGTCTGCGGTGTGCTGGGGTCGGGCACCTTGATCACCGCCTTCTGCCGGGAATACGACGCCCACGCACGCCAGCGCGCGCTGGCCTGCCAGGTGAGCTGCGCGTCCCAGCCGCGGCGCAGGGTTTTGCCGACGTTGCCCACTTCGTTGCTGCCCACGCTGCCGTTGACGCCGAGGATGGTGGCCACTTCGTCGGAGGCGCGTTGTTCCCAGTAGGCGATGCGGGCCTGCAGCCCTTGCATGGGTGCCCACTTGAGGCCGGTCTCCCAGCCGTCGTTGATCGACGGCGACAGATTGCCGGGCTGCGTGCGGTAGGCGCCGTTGCCGCTGCCGATCTGGAACGTGCGGCCCCAGTTGGCGTAGGCGACGGTGCGGCTGCCCAGGTCATAGGACACGCTCAGCTTGGGCTGCCTGATCAGGCCGTAGTCGTACACCGGTGCACGCGTGCCGTCGGCGACGTTGTGGAAATCGCCGTAGATGCGGTCCACGCGGTAGGCCGGCACGATTTTCAGCGCGTCGAAGGGGCGGATCACGGCCTGGATATACGCACCGTGGGTGTCGAGATCGAACGCCCAGTCGCGCAGTGTGGCCTGACGTTCGCGCGCGACAGTGCGGTAGCGGCGGGCGGTGTTGTCCTGCCATTGCCCATCCACGCCGGCATCGAGCACCAACTCGGCCAGAGTGGTGGTGGGGCGCCAGGTGGTGTTGAGGATCAGCCCACGGTGGGTTTCATCGTTGAAGCGCTCCTGCTGCGCGCCGCCTGCGGTGAAGGTCACCCAGCGCTGGTTACGATAGTCGTTCTGGTAGGCCTTGGCGTTCCAATGCCAGTCGCTGGCGAGGGCGCCATCGAGGTGCAGCGCGGTCTGCACGGTTTCGCGCTCACTGCGGTCGTCGCGGGCGTAATCGGGCGACTGCCAGGGATCGGCCTGCACTTGCGGGTAGCTGAGATAGCCCGCTTCCAGCGCGGCGTTCTTGTAGTAACGACTGGCCAGACCGGCGCGCCAGCGGCCCTCGGGATCGGTGTAGAACCACTTGCCGGCGAAGCTGCGCTGGGTGCCCTCGGCATGGTCGCGCTCACCGTCGGTGCCACGCCAGCCGATGAAATAGTTCTGCGACCAGGCACCGTTCTCGACGCCCTTGGCCAGTTGCACGTCCTGTGTGCCGAAGCTGCCGACGGTGACGCTGAGCTGGCCGTCGTTGCCGCCATGGCGGGTGAGCACGTTTACATCACCGGCGATGGCATGCAGGCCGTAGCGCGCGTCGTTGGTGCCGCGCACGATCTCCATCGCGCTGATGTCCAGCGGAAACACCGCATCCAGGTAGGGCATGCCGCCGGCGTTGTCGTTGCTTGGGACGCCGTCGATGAGCAGTTTGACCGCGTTGATGCGGCCTTCGCCGTTGAAACCACGGAAGGAGAAGCGGCCGGCATCGGTGCCCATCTTGAACTGGGTGACCTGCACGCCGGGGGCGTTCATCAGCAGCTCCCAGCTGTGATCCACCTTCTGCTGCTGCAGCAGGTCGCCACCGAGGATGTCCACGGAGGTGAATACCGACCGTGCCGACAGGTCGCGCTCGGCGCTGGCGCGGGCCTGCACGGTACCCAGGGTGAGCACGGTGTCCTCCTTGGCGGACGCCAGCGACGGGGCCAAGGCAGCGCTGGCGAGCGCAATCAGAGTGGCCCTGGAAAGCGGGCGGGAAGCGGGAAGTCTGTTCATGGTCCACAAGATCGAGTTGCCGCGACCACCGCGTGGTCGAGACAGGCAAAAGAGCCGGCGGGTCAGCCGGACAGCGGAGGGGAAGGGCAGTATCCAGCGCGCGCATTCGGCCCGGCAGAGTTGCCGGGTGAGTGGGGCGGGTACGGACGGCCGGGCGCGATGCGCGCCTCAGGACGCAGGCTGGATCAGCAGGCGAGGGCGGGCGGCGGACCGCGGGCGCCGAGTGTGCCTGGCGGGGGCATTTGCGGGGCAACGACCTGCCTCGCCAAAGCCCGGAAGACCGCGGGCCAGAGCGCAATGAGCAGAAGCAGGGCGACCAGCAGGCTGACCATCCGTGCGGCGATCAGACAGTAGTCGCAGTCCACGCCCATGGCATGCTCGGCGTGGGGATCTGGAGACTTGGCCGGCGTGATGGCTGGCGATGCCGCCTGGCCATGCGCGCGCGGGGTCGCCATCGCCATCGCGTGATCCATGCCATGCGCCGTATCGTGATGCTTGGGGTACGCGCCCACGGGGGCGGGGTCGAGCGCGGGGTGGGGTGCGCCATGGGCGTTCGGCGCCTGGGAAGCGTTTACGCCCGGGTGCGCCAACGCCCGGCTGACCAGCGGCGCGACCCCCACCAGGAGCATGGCCAGGCAGGCCCAGGCATGAAGCCAGCGGTGGAGGGCAGGAGAGCGCACGGGGTTGATTCTAAGGGAGGCAGCGGCCGTGGCCGTCTGGAAGGCCCGCGCGCAGCCTGCGACCCGATGTCGCACCGTCCCGTGCCGATATTGACCCGTTATTTACGCCACAGTGCCAGACTGCTCCCGATTCCGGTGTGCGGATCGGGCTTTGGCGGAAGTCGAGGGGGAAGTGTGCCGTTCTTGACGGATTCTGCGGAATTGGCGGTGGAAGGAATCGGCGCGGCCCGCCGCATTGGCTGGATGCGGTTTGTCGGCAACGGCCTTGCCGCCCTGCCGATTGCCTCGATCATCCTCGAGCGCAACGACGGTGTGGTGGCGTGGGTGCTGCTGCTGGTCAACGCGTTGCTATGGCCGGCCATTGCGCTGGCCTTGATTCACCGCGCCCAGAAACCGGCAGCGGCGCAGTTCCGCTGCATGGTCATCGACTCGTTGCTGGGCGGTGCATGGATTGCCTTCATGGCGCTCAGCATCGTGCCCAGTGCGTTGTTCGCGGCGCTGCTGGTGGCCGACAAGATCGCCGCAGGTGGGGTGAAGCTGGCGGCGCGGGCGACCCTGGCCCTGGTGGTGGGATTCGGCGTGGCCTGGCTGGCCCTTGTG
>NZ_JBFULB010000247.1:0-5559 GCF_056400545.1 Stenotrophomonas sp. P5_A8
CCGCAGTGGCGGGCCAGCGAGGTGGCCAGCAGACCGACGCGGTCGCAGTGGCGGCGGGTGTAGGCATCGCGCAGTTGCAGTGACAGCGACAGCGCATCGATGGAGCAGGCCAGCGCGTGGCTGGGGTGCAGCGGGGAGGAATCGGTCACGGGAACTTCTTGCTGCGTCTCCCGGCGGCGGCTGCCGCCGGGAGACGGTGGAATCAATGCCGCTGCAGCTGGATGCCGTGCTTCTTGGCGTACGCGTCCTGGGCCGCGTCCAGGGCCTGCATTTCACCGTCGATCCGGTTGCCCACGGCCTGCAGCTTCTCGGCCAGCGGCATGATCTGCGCCTTGTCGTAGCCTTCCGGCAGCGCGGCCATTTCCAGCAGGATGGCGAACATTTCATCCGAGCTCTGCACGTAGGTGCGCAGCTTCTGGTGCACGTCCTTGGCATCGTCGGCCGGCGGCATCTGGTCGATCATGGCCAGGTACTGCTTCATCTCCGCGCGTGCACCTTCCAGGCCGGACTTGAACGTGGCCAGGCCCTTGCCTTGGCCCAGTGCCTTCTGCAGTTCTTCGCCGCGCGGGCCGATGGTCCACTGCTGCACGGTGGTGGCGGTGCCGTTCCACAGGGCGACGTTTTCGGTGAGGTATTCGCTGGCGGTCATGCCGCTGCCGCCGCCGCTGCAGGCGGTGAGCAGGGCCAGGCCGGCGGCCAGCAGCAGGGTGTGGAATCGTTTCAAAGCAACTCTCCTTGTCGCGGGCAATGAGCAGGGAAGACCCTCCGGCCCGCAGAAGCGGAGGGTCACAGGGGAATCAGTTGTAGAGCGTCAGCGCGGCGACAGCGTCAGCAGCAACGCCTTGGCGGCGCTGAAGCGATCTTCGGGCAACGGCAGCGGGTGCTTGATGCGCAGCTTGTCCGGGCCGTCCATCGTGTACAGCTTGGGCTGCTTCTGGATCATCTGGATCACCGCCATCGGATCGATCGTCGGCTTGGCTTCGAACACGATGCGACCGCCGTTTTCACCCAGCTCCAGCTTGCGCACGCCCAGCGTGTTGGCCTGCAGCTTGAGTTCGGCGATTGCGAACAGGTGCTTGGCCGGATCCGGCAGCAGGCCGAAGCGGTCGATCATCTCCACCTGCAGTTCGCGCAGTGCATCGGTATCGCGCGCGCTGCTGATGCGCTTGTACAGGGTCAGGCGGGTATGCACGTCGGGCAGGTAGTCGTCCGGGATCAGCGCGGGCACGTGCAGCTCCACCTCGGCACCGCGCGCTTCTTCGCCGGCATCCAGGTCGGGCAGCTTGCCCAGGCGGATGCTGCGGACCGCGCGTTCGRGCAGCTCGGTGTACAGGCTGAAACCGACCTCGGCCATCTGTCCGCTCTGGTCCTCGCCGAGCAGTTCGCCGGCGCCGCGGATTTCCAGATCGTGGGTGGCCAGGGTGAAACCGGCACCGAGCTCGTCCATCGAGGCGATCGCGTCCAGGCGCTTTTCCGCGTCCGGGGTCATCGCCCGCTTGTCCGGCACCACCAGGTAGGCATAGGCGCGGTGGTGCGAGCGACCGACGCGGCCACGCAGCTGGTGCAGCTGGGCCAGGCCGAAGCGGTCGGCGCGGTTGATGATGATGGTATTGGCGTTGGGAATGTCGATGCCCGATTCGATGATCGTGGTCGACAGCAGCACGTTGTAACGCTGCTTCTGGAAGTCCAGCATCACCCGCTCCAGCTCGCGCTCGGGCATCTGCCCGTGGGCGATGCCGATGCGTGCTTCAGGCACCAGTTCGGCCAGGTCACGCTGCATGCGGCCGATGCTTTCCACATCGTTGTGCAGGAAGTACAGCTGGCCACCACGGGCCAGTTCGCGCTGGAACGCCTCACGCAGCAACGCGTTGTCCCAGGCGGTGATGAAGGTCTGCACTGCCAGCCGGTTCGGCGGCGGGGTGGCGATGATCGACAGGTCGCGCAGCCCGGCCATGGCCATGTTCAAGGTGCGCGGGATCGGAGTGGCGGTGAGGGTCAGCAGGTGCACGTTGGCACGCATCGCCTTCAGTGCCTCCTTCTGGCGCACGCCGAAGCGCTGCTCCTCGTCCACCACCACCAGGCCCAGGTCCTTGAACTTCACGTCCGGCTGCAGCAGGCGGTGGGTACCGATGATGACGTCGATGGTACCGGCGGCCACCTTCTCCAGCTCGGCCTTGATTTCCTTGGTGCTCTTGAAGCGTGACAGCACTTCCACGCGCAGCGGCCAATCGGCGAAGCGGTCGCGGAAGTTGCGGTAATGCTGTTCGGCCAGCAGCGTGGTCGGCACCAGCACCGCGACCTGCTTGCCCGCACTGGCGGCGGCGAACGCGGCGCGCACGGCCACTTCGGTCTTGCCGAAGCCGACATCGCCGCAGACCACCCGGTCCATCGGCTGGCTGCTGGCAAGATCGCGCAGCGTGGCATCGATCGCGGCGAGCTGGTCGGGGGTTTCCTCGAACGGGAAGCCGGCCGCGAACGGTTCGTACATCGAACGGTCCACATGCAGCGCCAGCCCGGCACGCGCGCGGCGGCGGGCCTGGATTTCCAGTAGTTCGGCGGCCACGTCGCGGACTTTTTCGGCCGCCTTGCGCTTGGCCTTGGTCCATTGCTCGCCACCGAGCGAATGCAGCGGCGCGGTTTCGGCCGAGGCACCGGAGTAGCGGCTGATCAGGTGCAGCTGGGCGACCGGTACGTACAGGCGGTCGCCCTTGGCGTATTCGATTTCCAGGAATTCGCCGGGCATGCCGCCCGCATCGAGCACGATCAGGCCGCGGTAGCGGCCCACGCCGTGGTCTTCATGGACGATCGGCGCGCCTTCGGTCAGCTCGCCCAGGTCGCGGATGATCGCTTCCGGTTCGCGGCCGACCCGGCGGCTGCGACGGGTGGTGCCGGCGCGCTCGGGGAACAACTGGCGCTCGGTCAGCACCGCGATCTGCGGCGCATCCAGTGCGAAGCCGTCTTCCAGTGGCGCCACGGTGATCGCAAAGCGCGTCTTGGCATCGGCCAGGAACGTCGGCAGATCAACCGCTACCGGCGGCTTCAGTTCGGCTGCCAGCAGCACTTCCAGCAACGCCTCGCGGCGGCCGGGCGAATCGGCGGCGATCAGCACCCGGCCCGGGTAATGGCCGATGAAGGACTTGAGCGCTTCGCCGGCCGGTGCGTCACGCGCGGCCACCGGCAGCGGCGGCAACGGCTGGTCGCCCAGCGGCTGCGCGTCGGCGATGCGCGGGTGGTCGGCGTTCCAGATCTCGATGCGCGGCAGTGCATTGAGCTTGGCGCTCAGCGCCTCCGGGCTGAGGTACAGCTCCGAAGGCGCCAGCAGCGGCCGCTCCACGTCATGGCGGCGCTGTTCGTAGCGGTTGCCGGTCTGCGCCCAGAAGGCCGCCGCGGCGTCGCCCACGCCCACGCCGACCAGCGGCAGCACGTTCGGCTGCAGGTAGTCGAACAGCGTGGCGGTCTGGTCGAAGAACAGTGGCAGGTAATACTCGACGCCGGCCGGGGCCAGCCCGGCCTTGAGATCCTGGTACAGCGCGCTGCGCCGGGTATCCACGTCGAAGCGCTCACGCAGGGTGGCCAGCACCCGCGACACGCTCAGGTCGTCCAGCGGCACTTCACGACCGGGCAGCATCCGCACCGCGTCGACCTTGTCCAGCGAGCGCTGGCTTTCAGGGTCGAAGGCGCGGATCGAATCGATGTCCTCGTCCAGCAGCTCGATCCGCAGTGGCGCCTCGGCGCCCATCGGGAACACATCGAGCAGGCCGCCACGCACGGCGAAATCGCCCGGGTCCATCACCTGCGGCACGTTGCGGTAGGCGGCGGCCTCCAGGCGGCGCTTCTCCGCGTCCAGGTCCAGGCGCTGGCCGACCTTCAGGTCGAAGCTGCCACCGACGATGTACTTGAGCGGGGCCAGCTGCTGCAGCAGCGTCTGCACCGGCACCACCACGATGCCGCGCTTGAGCGAGGGCAACTGGTGCAGCGCGGCCAGGCGCTGGGAAATGATGTCCGGGTGCGGGCTGAAGGCGTCGTAGGGCAGGGTTTCCCAATCCGGGAACACCACCACCGGCAGGTCCGAGGCGCCGCCCAGCAGCGTGCGCAGGTCGGCTTCGATCTGGTTGGCGGTATGGTTGTCGCGCGCGATGAACAGCAGCGGCCCGTCATGGACCTCGGCCGCACGGGCGACGTACCACGCCAGCGCAGTGGCCGAAGCGGGAGCGCGCCACCAGGCGCGGAGCTGACCGGAACGTGGCAGCGGCGGTGCGGGATAGGAGGTGCGTGACATGAACCGGCGATTTTAGCAGACCGCGCGGTCAGGACCGTGTCAGCCCGTGGTGTTGCCGCTGGGCCTGYGCATCGCTCCGCTCACCGTTGCCCGTCCGGTGGCACAGCCCGGTAGGTACCGGCCGCTGGCCGGCACGCGCGCAAAAACCGTAGGTACCGGCCGCTGGCCGCCACGCGCGCAAGAACCGTAGGTGCCGGCCGTKGCCCGGTACGCGCGCAAAAACCGTAGGTACCGGCCGCTGGCCGGCACGCGCGCAAGAACCGTAGGTACCGGCCGCTGGCCGGTACGCGCGCAAAAACCGTAGGTGCCGGCCCTTGGCCGGCACGCGCGCGAGAACCGTAGGTGCCGGCCGTTGGCCGGCACGCGCGCAAGAACCGTAGGTGCCGGCCGTTGGCCGGCACGCCGTCAGCTATCGAGCTCTAAAACCATGCGCACCAGGCCAGGCGTGCCCTGCGGATGCGGCACCGGCTTGAAGCCCAGCGAAGCAGCCAGCTGCTTCATCGGCTCGTTCTCTTCGGCGACGTCGCCGTACAACCGGTCCAGGTACTTGCCACGCGCCCACTTGACCAGCTTGCGCATCAGCTGCCGGCCCAGGCCCTGGCCGACCAGGAACCGGCTGACCAGGATGGCGTACTCGGCCTCGCGGGTGCCCTGGATGATCGAGGCCCGCGCCACCGCTCCGACAACGGCTTCACCGGCGGGCAGGGACTCGGCCGCGACCAGGGTGATTTCGCTCTTGGGATTGGGGTGGGTCAGGCGCTGGGTGGTTTCCGGCGACAGCTCGGTCACCGACTGCAGGAAACGGTCACGGATCTCCTCCGGCCCGAACAGGCTGAAGGCGGCGTGCAGTGGTGCCCCGTCTTCGGGGCGGATCGGGCGGATCAGCAGCTCGTGGCCACTGGGTGCCTTGAAAATCTCGTGCCAGGGCGGCATGCGGTTACGGGTAGCCATACCGGTGATTCCTAGGTGGTCTTCGGATTCTCGCATCCCCGGGGGCGGGTTCCGTGAACGGAACGCTCACGCCGTTCAGGGAGGCGCAGGGGCGCTCATTCGGCCTGTTTGAGCCACTGCAGGCGCGTGCTGGCGCCGGCTTCGCCGAGGAACTGCTTCAGCACCGGCATTGCCGGGGCCAACGCCTGGTCAAACTGCCACGGCGGGTTGAGCAGCAGCATGCCGCTGCCGTTGAGCCGCAGCGGCGAATCGTCCGGGCGCACCAGCAGTTCCACGGTCAGCACCGACTTCACCGGCAGCGCGCAGGCCTTGCGCAGGAAATGCAGGAT
>NZ_JBFULB010000248.1:0-5558 GCF_056400545.1 Stenotrophomonas sp. P5_A8
TCCCAATGGTGGCCGCCGTCGCCTCGGTGGCCAAGGTGCACTACGCCGAGATCGTGGCGTCCATTGCCAGCCGGTCGGCAGGCCCGGGAACCCGCGCCAACATCGATGAGTTCACCGAAACCACCTCGCGCGCCATCGAGAGCGTCGGTGGCGCCCGCGCCGGCAAAGCGATCATCGTGCTGAATCCGGCCGATCCTCCGCTGCTGATGCGCGACACCGTGTATGTGTTGTCCGAGGCCGTCGATACGGCGAAGGTCGAAGCCGCGGTGAGCGAGATGGTGGCGAGGGTGGCTGCGTATGTGCCTGGGTATCGTCTCAAGCAGCAGGTCCAGTTCGACGTCATCGACGAACCGCTCAACGTCCCCGGCATCGGCCCCACCACGGGCTTGAAGACCTCCATCTTCCTGGAAGTGGAGGGCGCTGCTCACTACCTGCCAGCGTACGCCGGCAACCTCGACATCATGACCTCGGCCGCACTGGCCACTGCCGAGCGCATGGCCGAATCGCTGCTGGCCCAGCCGGCAGGCGCCTGAGGAGACTCCGATGACCCAACACAAACTCTACATCTCCGATGTCACCCTGCGCGATGGTTCGCATGCGGTGCGTCACCAGTACAGCCTCCCGCAGGTGCGCACCATTGCAGGCGCACTAGACAAGGCGCGCGTGGACTCCATCGAGGTGGCCCACGGCGACGGCCTGCAAGGCGCCTCGTTCAACTACGGCTTCGGCGCGCACAGCGACCTGGAATGGATCGAAGCAGCGGCCGAGTCGGTCAGCCATGCGCGCATCGCCACGCTGCTGCTGCCCGGCATCGGCACCGTGCACGACCTGAAGAACGCCTATTCCGCGGGCGCACGGATCGTGCGTGTGGCCACCCACTGCACCGAGGCGGACATCTCGCGCCAGCACCTTGAAGCAGCCAATGCCCTGGGGATGGATGCGGTCGGCTTCCTCATGATGAGCCATATGATTGCCCCCGCCGCGCTTGCCGAGCAGGCGCTGCTGATGGAAGGCTACGGCGCGTCCTGTGTGTACGTGGTCGATTCCGGTGGTGCGCTGGGCATGAATGACGTGCGTGACCGGGTGCAGGCCCTGCGCCAGGCCTTGAAGCCGGACACCGAGATCGGTATCCATGCCCACCACAACCTGTCGCTGGGCGTGGCCAACTCCATCGTCGCGGCAGAATCCGGTGCGATCCGCATCGATGCGAGCCTGGCCGGCATGGGCGCCGGTGCCGGCAACGCGCCGCTTGAAGTGTTCATTGCAGCGGCCGAGCGCCTGGGCTGGGTGCATGGTTGCGACCTTTACGCCCTGATGGACGCGGCCGACGATATCGTGCGACCGCTTCAGGACCGCCCGGTGCGCGTGGACCGTGAAACGCTGGCGCTCGGTTATGCCGGCGTCTATTCCAGCTTCCTGCGCCACGCCGAGGCCGCTTCGCAACGTTTTGGCATCAATACCGTCGACATCCTGGTTGAACTGGGCAAGCGCCGCATGGTCGGCGGCCAGGAAGACATGATTGTCGACGTCGCCCTGGACATGCTGCGCCGTCGTGATGCGGCCGCAGTGAAGGAACCCGCATGAGCCTTGATAACGAAATCCTTGATCGTTGCGCCCGCCTGCTGCGCGAAGCCGAACGCGACGTGCGTGAGGTGGTCAAACTGACCGACACCTATCCCGGACTGGATGTGGCTGACGCCTATCGGATCCAGCAACGCCTGTGTGCGCTGAAGCAGGCCGAAGGGGTACGCATCGTGGGCATGAAGATGGGCCTGACCTCCCATGCGAAGATGCAGCAGATGGGCGTGGACACGCCCATTTACGGGTTCCTCGGGAGCGATAACGCCGTCGATGATGGCGCGGCGGTGGACACCCGCGTGCTGATCCATCCCAAGGTGGAGGCCGAGATCGCTTTCGTGATGCGCGATGCACTGCGTGGCCCAGGCTGCACCGCCAGTAATGTGCTCGCTGCCACCGACTACGTGGTGCCGGCCATCGAGCTGATCGACTCGCGCTACGAGAACTTCCGGTTCGACCTGCCCAGCGTCATCGCCGACAACACCTCGGCGTCGCGCTACGTCCTGGGGTCGCGCCCGACGGACCCGGCCACGCTCGATCTGCAGACGCTGGGGGTGGTGATGGAGAAGAACGGCCARGTCGCCGAGGTTGGGGCCGGTGCGGCCGTGCTCGGCGACCCTGCCGCTGCAGTGGCCATGCTGGTCAACATGTTGTCCGAACATGGCCAGCCGCTGGAAGCGGGCGCGGTCGTGCTGTCCGGCGCCATCACTGCGGCAATTGCCGTGCAGGCCGGCGACAACGTCCTGGTCCGCGGCGACGGCATCGGTACCGTCGCCATGCGCTTCATCTAGAACGCTCCACCCCGTTCGTCAACGCCACGCGGCCTGTTCACCCAGGCCGTGACGGCATCGCTATGCCCTGGGAGGGGAATCATGGTTGGAATGAAGAGGAGAACGGCGGCCTCKGTGCCGTTGTGGCTGGCCTTGTCCGCACTACCGCAGACGGCGCTGGCGCAGGCCGTGGATACCGCCACGCTGGAGGCGCGCATGGCCGAGCTGGAAGCGGAGATGCAGCAGATGCGAGGGTTGCTGCAGGTGTACCAACAGCGCGATGCCAAAGCGGCCGAGAACACCCCCGCGGTGGCCGTTGCAACACCGCCCGCGCAAGCGTCAACGCCGATCCTGCCCGGGGCGATGCCCGGCACCCGCTTCACGGCAGGCGGCTTCATCAAACTCGATGCCATGACCACGCGGACCAGCGACGGCGCCATCGCCGATGGCTCGGCCGGCCGTCTGTTCTACTTCCCGGCCGCCACCCCGGTCGCCGGGGATGGAAACGGCAAGAGCGCCAGCTACACCGACGTGCATGCCCAGTTCTCCAGGTTCTGGCTGGGCGCCGACACCGTCACCGAACGTGGCGACACGCTCAAAGCGTATATCGAGGCAGACATGTATGGCGGCGGCAACAACGCCTTCGCCGGGAATGAAGTGATCACCAACACCTACGCGCTGACCCTGCGCCAGGCCTATGTCAGCTGGAACCACTGGCTGGCTGGCCAGACCTGGTCCAACTTCCAGGATGTAGCGGCACTGCCGGACACGGTGGACTTCACCGGTCCGTCCGAGGGCACCATCTTCAACCGTCAGGCGCAGCTTCGCTACACGCGCGGCCCGTGGTCGTTCTCGTTGGAGAATCCGCAAACGACGGTGGCGACCTACCGGGGCAACGGCACCCGCCTCAACAGTGGCGATGACACGGTGCCAGACATCTCCGCCCGCTGGGCGCAGCGCGGTGCCTGGGGCCACGTCACGGTGGCGGCCATGGTGCGCAACCTGCGTTACGACGGCCGTACCGATACCGGGATTGCGGCAAGCCTGTCCGGGCGCGTCAACGTCGGCAGCAATGACGACCTGCGCTACATGGTCAGCGGCGGCCAGGGCATTGGTCGCTATCTCGGCTTCGCACTCGGTGCCGACAGCGTGCTGGACGCCGAAGGGGAGCTGCATTCCCAGGACGGCTATGGCGGCTTCGTGGCGTGGCGCCACGCCTTCTCACCCAAGCTGCGCGGCAACCTCGTCTACTCCGGTGCCTGGCTGGACAACGATGCGCAATGGACCGGCGCGCTGGTTACCGAGCGCGCACAGTCCTGGCGCGTCAACCTGATTTACTCGCCGTTCCCGAAGCTGGACCTCGGCGCAGAGCTGAGTCACGCCCAGCGCCGTCTGGAGAATGGGGAGGCTGGCGATCTGAACCGGCTGCACACTCACGTCAAATATAGCTTCTGAGGCTGCTAGAGCTTCCCCATAAATGGCCGTGGGGAGAGCGGGCGCTGATATGCCACGTCTAAGTCAGCTCTCATCCCCAGTCTGCCGTCGACGATATCGAGGAGAAGTGCCGAATGCACGGGAACACGGGAGAAGGTTGGGGTAACTGGCGCGCGGGTGCGGAATTACGTGCGTTCTTTCCTGGCCATGGCGTAGATACTTGAGGGTGGCTCTTGCTGTGTGCTCCTAGGAACGGTGTCGCTATGAGGACACGGAGGGGACCTCAATGCCAAACTTCAAACCTCCGGCACGTGCGTAGTATCTGCGTGTGACGACGTGGTTACAAAGAATCTTCACGGGCTGGACCACATCAACTTCGCAACCGACCGGCGGCGCTGTGCGGTGCTGCGGTCGGACTGGCGACCAGAGCCAAGCTGGCCGCAGCCGCGCCGCCCAACAGTTCGTCGAGCATAAATTGCCTGCGACGGTAGACGACGATGTAGCGTTGTCACGCAGCATGGTGTGTGCCTCTCGACTGACTTATCCGCGTGTCAGGCTGGCGCGGGTACGAACAGAACGAAGAGCAACACTGCGATCTCCGGACTAGAGTCTAGGCAATGACGCGATTTCGTCCCTGCTGCTTGGCCATGTAGAGATGACGGTCAGCCTCAAGGATCAGTTCATCGAAGTTCGTTTGTCCGGCGATACCCACGGCGATGCCAGCGCTCAACGTAGCCTCAATACGCTGCCCGTTAACAGTTAGGGCAGCCTCCTGAAAGCCTGTGCGCAAGCGCTGCGCAGCGGCTAGAGCCTCTGGCGCACTGCAGTCAGGCAAGACGCAGAGAAATTCTTCTCCCCCGATGCGAAACACCCAGTCCTTCTTCCGCACTGCTTTTTGGGCCACACGAGCGGCAATGACGATAACGTCGTCCCCCAGTGCGTGACCGTGCTTGTCGTTGATCTGTTTGAAATGGTCTATGTCAAAATAGATGATAGCGCGTTGCCGCGCTTCGTGACGATCACTCCGCTGCCAAGAGACTTTCCTTTGGTCAAGGAAGCGTCGGTTGTACAGAGTTGTTAGGGGGTCGCGTATCGAGGCCTCATAGAATTCCCGCGATACGCGCTCCTTGCTCATCGACACCATGAGCGCGCTCGCAAGGAGTACCTCGAGAACGATCTGGCCGTTAAAAAGCGCAACAGCCCAGGCCTGCGGCTGGGCCGCGCCCAGTGGTTGGGGAAGCCAAGTGACAAAGGGCAGCGTAATGCCCGCGAGTAAAGCGGAGACAGCAAAGATGACGCCTAAGGGAAGCTTAGAGGGTAAGGATTCATCTGCTTTCTGCAATAGCAGACGCGCCGGGAGACCGGAGTAAAAAGCAACCAACCCAATTCGTACGGCCGCATTGAGCTCTTCAAGCCCGTATGGATCAAACAGGAGAAAAGCAGCGATCAACCACGCGGTAGACGGGGCGATGAGCGATACCCATCGTGCCGGCAGGTCGAAGAACGCACGGACAGCTTGCCAGCCGAAAGCGAAAGCTAAGGAAATAAAGAACGCCCCGAAGTGTAGTCCAGCCTTTTCAGGAAGGCAGGCCGGGCTCACGAGGAACATGCATCCCAAAGCACCTGCGGCGAAAGGGGCGGCAAACCATGCGAACCGGCGTCCCGGCGGACGTATGGCCACCATTAGAAGAGCAATGGACCCGAGTAAGGCTGCACTGTATCCGAGGAGGGTGGGGATATGAATCATCTCGATGGTATTGAGTTCCATGCGCTGCG
>NZ_JBFULB010000249.1:0-5557 GCF_056400545.1 Stenotrophomonas sp. P5_A8
GGTATTGCCTGGAGCCGGCCAGCGGCCGGCACTACGCGTGGTCGGGTATTGCCTGGAGCCGGCCAGCGGCCGGCATTACGTATGGTCGGGTATTGCCTGGAGCCGGCCAGCGGCCGGCAYTACGTATGGTCGCGTATCGCCTGGAGCCGGCCAGCGGCCGGCATCACCGATATCAGGTTCAGCGATACAGCTGCGACGTACGTTGATGGACGATGTCGTCGCGCATCGACTCCAGCGCCATCACCCGGATCCGGCCGATCCCCTGCAGTTCCATGAACCGTTCGGTATAGATCTCCGGGCCCTGGTCGGTCTCGGCCCGCGACTTGCTGAAACCGTGCGGTACCAAACCTTTGTCGCCATCCTTGCTACCACCGACATAAAGAACGATTGCCATGTGATGTGTTCCTCCAATAGAGCATCGTGCAGATACAACAACCATCAGCTTACCGCGCCGAACCTGACTGATTCGTCATTTAGCCTAATAACCATTGTTTGCATGCAGATGACGTCGCATTGCACGACGTTTTATTTACGCCGATTTAACGCGTGGATAACGGCCACCAGCCGCGTCCAGTGAGCGCATATACATCGGCCGCGCGTTCGAACGGATTGCGCGCGCTCACCCCGCCGCAGAGCAGGTACACCGGCAGATACAACGGGCCCAGCACCAGGTATTGGTAAACGTGGGCACGCTCATGGTCGTGCAGGCCGATCACCGGTTCGCTGCAGTGGCCGGCCTGGTGGGCGTAGGTGCGACAGGGCACGTCCAGCACCGGGCCGGTGTGCAGGATCACGTTGCCCAGGGTGATCGCCCCGCCCGGCCCCCACGGCCAGTCACGGAACACAACGGCAAGGTCCCTGCCGTTCCACGACGGGCGCGCGCCGGCCACCATCCCGGCCAGGCCGCCGATCAGTCCGATCAGGGTATTGGGCGCGGTCCACAGCGCGCCCAGCCCCTGCAGGACGCGCAGCGCCACTGGCGGCAGGCTCAATCGGCCTCGTTGGGAATCAACAGCCACAGGATCAGGTAGACCAGGATGCCGGGGAAGGCCGCCGACAGCACCGAGACCAGCACGAACAGCACCCGCACCAGGGTGGAGCTCCACCCGAAACGGTGTGCGATGCCGCCCATCACCCCGGCGATCATGCGGTCGTTGAGCGAGCGCGACAGCGGGCGTGGGGTGGCATTCATGGCAGCGGTCTCCGGCAGGCGATGGCGGACTGTAGCGCGGACGATGTCTACGGGGTGCGTTGACGCAGGGCCTTCAATTTTGCCCCGAACCACACCGCCGCGGTCTGCTCGGGCTGGCCCGGGCAGGCGATGCGGTAGGGGGTGCCACTCATGCTGCTCTGGCTGGCGGCCCGTTCGATGAACTGCTCGGCGGTGTCCACCTTGTCCTTCTTCAACAGGTAGTCGTACTTGCGCTGCAGGTGCGCGCGCGCCTCGGCGGCGTCGTGCCAGCTGCCGTTGCGCTGGAAGCGGCAACTGGAGCCATCCAGTGCGCCGATCAGCCCGGCGATCTCGCGGCGGGCGCTGTCACTGGGGGCGGCCTGGGCGATGCCCGGCGCGAGCAGCGCCAGTGCCAGCCACGGCAGGGAAGTCAACTTCATCGGGAACGTTCCTTCAACCAATCGGTGATGGTACCGGGCACTTCGCGCTGGGCGCGCCCGGACACATAAATGCCGATGTGGCCGCCCCGGAAACTGCTTTCGGTGTAGTCCGCACTGCCGATCCGCCCGCGCATCGCACGTGACGCATCCGGCGGCACCAGGTGGTCCTGTTCGGCGTAGATGTTCAGCACCGGCAGGGTCACCTGGGACAACTGGACGGTTTCCTCGCCGATGCGCACACCCTCGTGCATCAGCCCGTTGCCTTGGTAGAACTGCTTGATGAAGTCGCGGAAGGTCTCCCCGGCCAGGTCGGGCGAATCGAAGATCCACTTTTCCATGCGCAGGAAATCTTCCAGCGCAGCCTTGTCATCGAGGATGTCGAGCAGGCCCACGTACTTCTGCACGTTCAGCCGGAACGGCTTGAGCATCAGGTAACTGGCGTTCATCAGGTCGGCCGGGATGTTGCCCAGCGTGTCCACCAGCAGGTCCACATCCACCTGCCGGGCCCAGTGCGACAGCATGTTGTCCGGGGTCTGGAAATCGACCGGGGTGACCATGGTGATCAGGTTGGCCAGCTTGTGCTGGCGCAGCGCGGCATAGCACAGCGCAAATACCCCGCCCTGGCAGATGCCGAGCATGTTGATTGGCGCACCCGACTGCGCCTGCAGGTGATCCACCGCGCCATCGAGAAAGCGCAGCAGGTAGTCCTCCAGGGTCTGGTAGCGCTCGGAGCGGTCCGGGTAGCCCCAGTCCAGCACATACACGTCGTGGCCCAGCGCCAGCAGGCGCTGCACCAGCGAGCGGTCGGCCTGCAGGTCAACCATGTACGGGCGGTTGACCAGCGCGTAGACGATCAGCAACGGGGTGGCGTGCACCGGCGTGTCGGTGCCGACGAAGCGGTACAGCGCCACCTTGCCGTCGCGCCAGATTTCCTCGCGCGCGGTGGCCCCATAGTCCACGTCATCCACCGACGGCAGCAGGGTGAGCCCGTCCAGCAGCTTGCGCTGCATGGCCAGGGTCTCCTGCAGCAGGTCTTCGGCGTTGAATCCCAGCGGCCCTTTCATGGCGCGCGCGTCCTCTTCGACCTGGACGACGCGGATGTTGCGGCTGCGGGCTTGGCTGCGGGCTTGGTCGCGGACTTGCGGACAGCTTTCTTCGCAGGAGCCTTCGGCGCCTTGGCCGACGCTGCAGGTGCAGCCGCCGGCGAGGCGGCGGAAGCGGCGCGCCTGCGACCCGGTGGCGGCGTTGTCGGCGCGGGTGTTTTCGGGACTGGCGGGTCGCTGCGATGCGCGGATGACGCCTTCGGCGCACCACCTGCCGCCATGCGCCGGACCAGCCGCTCCAGCTCGGTGATGCGGCGATGCGCGGCGTCCATCTCGGTGCGGGTCGGCATGCCGATCGCCTCGCAGACCCGCTCGATCTCCTGCTGGGTGGCCGCGCGCAGACGCATCTGCGCATTGCCGAGCGAGGCGTAGACCTTCTGGAACGGTTCGGACAAAGCGACCTTGGCATAGGCCTCTTCAGCCGCCTCGATCCACAGGTCGAACATTGCCCGTGCGCTGGTCAGCTGGTTGCCCGGCTGCTCGTGTTCGGCCAGGCGCTGCTCGAACAGCTTGAACGCCTCATCGAGCGCCTGCTTGATCTGATCGACGTAGTCGCTGGAGTGCGCCTGGTACTCCTGCTGGGCGCGCAACAAGGCCTGCCAGCGCGCCTGATGCTCTCGGCCGGGGCCGAATGCCGGGCTCTGCAGCCACGGGCCCAGGTCGCGCTGCAGCGCTTCCAGCAGCTTCAGCAGATCCGGGCCACCGGCCTGCGTCTGCCCGCGCGCGCCCTGCAGCATCCACTGCAGCAGCCCGTCGCCCTGGCCTTCCACCGCCTGCTTCCAGGCCTGGGCTACATCAGCGCTGCTGGCATCGCGGCCGGCGAACTGCGCGGCCACCTGCTGCATCGTGCCGTACCAGCCGCCGGCCTGCTCGCGGAAGCGGTGCACCGCCGCATCGGCCGGGCTGCTGGTGGCAGTGGGCATCATCTGCGCCCACCAGTCGATTGCCTGCTGCCAGCTGCCCTGCCCCGACGCGCCGGGACCGGCTTGGCCAGGGGGCACCGCGGCATGTCGCAGAGCGTCACCCCAGGCGCTGAAGTACTGCCGCGCCAGGGCTTCGACGTCGCCCGCGTTGCTGCCGCTGCCGGCGGTGCTCATGACACGGTTCCCCGCAGGATCGAATCGAACGACATGGGCGTGTTCGGGCTCACGGCTTGGGGATGCGCAGGGTCTTGCTGATCATCAGCGACCCGGACAGTGCGAACAACAGCACCATCGGGTGCAGCTGCCACGGGCCCAGCTGCCAGCGGCCCAGCCACAGGTCATGCCCGATCGCGCCCATGCTGGCGGCCACCGCCAGCACCACCACCAGCGCCAGGCTGGTCGGAATCGGCGTGCCCTCGAAATACGGCACCTTGTCACCCYCCCCGGCCAGGGCCTCGGCGGTCACGTTGTAACGCGCCAGCCGGCTGACCCCGCAGCACACGAAATAGCTCAGCACCAGCCAGTCCCAGCCCCCCTGCATACCGCAGGCATAGGCCAGCGCGGCCGGGGCCACGCCGAAGGAAATCACGTCCGACAGCGAATCCAGCTCGCGGCCCAGGGTGGAACTGGACTTGCGCCAGCGCGCGATGCGCCCGTCCAGCGCATCGAAGATGAAGGCCAGCGGGATCAGCGCCATGCCGAACAGCAGGTAGCCACGCTGCCCGTCCTGCAGGAAGCGCATCGCGGCGAACACCGCGCCGGTGCCGCAAAAGGCGTTGGCCAGGGTGAACCAGTCGGCCAGGTGGAACTCGCGCAGCATCGAGAAGTGACGTTTCATGGAAGATCTGTAGACGGCAGTGGCAAGAGAGTACCGCGAGCGGCCCGAACCGTGACAGAGCGGCGCCCCGTTCGCGGGGTGCGGATCGGACTGATCGCGTTACCTCGGCCTTCACGTGGCCACGACCGGCGGTGAATTTTTGGCCACCCATCTTGACAGCGAGAACCGGCGGGGGCTGCCGGGGCTTATCCACAAAGTTGCGCACCAGTCATCCACACCCCCTGTGGACAACTCAATCTCAATAGACGCGACGGTGGTGATTTTTTGATCACCGCTGTCATCGCCACGCGGGTCCGGTGGCGAAAAAGACCGCCCCGGATCGCCACCGCTCGGCTAAGCTGGTCAGTGGACCCGCCGCCGCCACGTCCTGCCCGCCCACCGCGACAGGAGCCTTGTGCGTGCTTTCCGATGAATCCCTGGCGGCCCAGCTGCGCCGCCCACATGGCGACCACGCCCTGCCCGTGGCCGAATCGATGAACCGCAGCAACGGCGCCCTCAACCACGCGGCGATCGCCCTGCTGGCGGTGGCCGCCAATGAACAGGTGCTGGAAATCGGCCCGGGCAACGCCGCCTTCGCCGGTGAACTGCTGCGCGCGCCCGGCAGCCGCTATCTGGGCGTCGAGGTGTCGGCGGAGATGGTCATTGCGGCCCGCGACCGGCTTGGCGCGGCGGGCCTGGAAGGGCGCGCCAGCGTCGCCTTCGGCGATGTGCATGCACTGGAACTCGACGATGCCTGCATCGATGCCGCGCTCGCGGTGAACACGCTCTACTTCTGGGAGGATCCGGCCGTGCCGCTGGCCGAACTGGCGCGGGTGCTGCGCCCCGGCGGCCGGCTGTGCGTCGCCTTCGGCGATGCGGCCTTCATGCGCACCCTGCCCTTCACCGCCTACGGATTCCACCTGCATGCCCTGGCCGAGGTGGAACGTGCGCTGCGCAGCAGCGGGTTGCGCGTGTGCGGTTGGCGCAGCCACCGCGAACAGGGCGCCAGCAACGACGGGCGCGTGGTCGACAAGCACTTCCACCTGCTGCTCGCCCGTCGGTAGCGCCGGCCGCTGGCCGGCAATCCCGCACCTCCAGCAACG
>NZ_JBFULB010000250.1:0-5545 GCF_056400545.1 Stenotrophomonas sp. P5_A8
CTCTGCTACGACCCGCGCAACCTGCTCGCAGCGCGTTTGGCGCCAGACATGCACACGCTTGCCAAGCAGATACAGTTCGCCTGCACCCAGGCGCGCGAAGCGGCGTGTCGACTCAGTGGACAGCCGCTGCTATCACTTCCTGCCCCCGTCGACATGGACCAGGCGCGTGCGCTGATCGACCAGACATTGCACCACCTGGCCGGCGTCGACGCGGACGTGATCAATGCCGGCGCCTCGCGCGATGTGGCCATCGAGCTGGCCGACGGCCTTGCCTTCGACATGAAAGGCAGCGAATACGCGGCGAACTGGGCCACCCCGCAGTTTTATTTCCACCTGATTACCGCTTACAGCATCCTGCGCCACAACGGCGTACCACTGGGAAAGGCTGATTACGTGCCGCACATGTTCGCCTGGCGGCGACAAGACGGTTGATCCGGAGCAGGCCGAATCTCAGACCGGCTGACACTCAACAGCCATAGATTTTCGTCCTCTCTTTCTCACCTGCCCCTCCACGCCCGATGACCGGCCCCTCGGCGCCGCCCTACTCTGGGCTAAGTCCTGACCTAGGCCCGCGCCTCGAACCATCCGGCTTCGCCCTCCGCTGCCGGCGTGCTCGGGCGCCMAATMGACGAGTACTTTGGCGGTCAGACACAGTCGACGCACGGAGCCATATGTGTTCCGAATCGGGCAGCGTGGATGTCAGCGGCTGGCATCAACCATATCCCAGCTTGACGCGTGCGACCGCTACAGGGCTCAAACGGCCAGATGTACCTTAAGGCTCGCGTGACCACTTTGCCGCCCCTACGATTCAATCACTAGATCAAGGACCTTGGCTCATCAAGGAGTGTCGGATCCTGCGCCTTCGGCCATACCATCGCATTCGGGCGCCGCTACCAGTAGGGGGCCCGATCAGTAGGGGCCCGATGAAGGCTTGCCCTAATCACGGGTTCCTCCATCCCTTGATTACAAACACATGCCGGTGCACGCTCGCGATGGCGAACAGATTGCGGGTCGGAGAAGCGTTCGCTGTTGTCGGAGGGCATCGAAAAAGGACGAAGCGGAAACTCAATTAGAAGCTCGGCCCAGTAGCGTGGCTCGCGTAGAGGTCGCCAACGGGCAGCAAGACCTCGACATGCCGTTAACACATACATAACGATTGCGACTCATTCCCACATGGAGACGTGGCATGTCGACTGTTCCTACCCTTCCGACCGTTCCAGTATTTGCGCCCCCGCAGCCAGACCCCTACTTCGGCTTCGGCGGCGTCCAATACGCAATCGCGTTGAGCTCTCCTATCCTTCAGGAGGACACGCCCCCGCCCATCATCATCCGGGCTCACTTCGCAAATTCGGACGGGATCTGGGCGACCGAAGGCACGGATCAGCTCTATGAGCTCTGCAAAGTGATGAGCAACCGGCCTGGCGATTTCGTGCGCCAGCAAATTTTCCGCTACGGCGCCTACTGCGGCTGGCTCGGTGGGAACAGGGAATGGGCGCTCCCGGGTTCCACTCCAACCTCGCAAAATGGTGTCCCCATTCTCGATCCCGTGCAGGCCTGGGTCGAAGACGGGATGCGCTGGCCTCCCGCTTGGCGCGGCAACCTCTTCGACACCCCATTCCTCGCAATCCAGGGCGTGGCGCATTACATTGGAGTAAAGGAGAGCCGGACCGTCTCMCTCGCTGATCTCGGRCTCTTCAATCAAGTGACTGACTTCTCCCCGATCATGAACATCTTGCGTGATCACAACAACGGGGATGGAACCTATCAGTTCAACGAGGCCTTCTTCGAATACAACACTTTTGATCACGTCACCAATAACGTGCATGTTGCCAGCCTGATTGGACGGGTCGCGGGGACATTGACTGGAACCCTCACCATCACGGGGGGCACTTATGTCTTTGATGGAAACTATGGCCTCAACCCAGACACCTACGATGCCAACCCTTCGAATCGACCTCACTACCAAGAAGCCCTGACATCGTTCCTTCAGGCGATCAGTGATGCGGTAGGCACCACGAACTATCAGATCAACTTCACCGGCCGGAACACCGTTCACTTCCAGGGCAGCCGACCGTGAAGCCGGTATACGCTGCAGCACTACTCGTGGCCGTGTCGCTCTCCGCCTGTTCGCGTGAAGAATGCCCGGACTTGAGCAGCGAAGCACAACAGGAACAAGTCTACCGCTACGTTGTTGGAAACACGCTTCCAGCACTGAAGGACGTGACGCGTAATGATGTGAAGTTTATTGACTCTTCTCGCTACAACGCTGATAGCCGGATGTGGCGGTGGAACTTCCAAGCAAAAGGTCGGGAATACATCGCACTGATCGGTTGTGATGGGAGCGTTGAGCTATCGGTGGCGAAAGAATCACTGACCAGACAGGGCTTGTTCGCACCTAGGTGAACTCGTCTGCAACCAGRGGGACAATCCACCTCTGCCTGACTATCAAGGACGCCCGATGTTTCGCATCGGGCGTCTTCCATTCAGGGTTGATACGGCCCTGTCGCCACTCAGTGCCGCCCTCGCTTCGTCATCTAAAAAGCCGCATGGTCAGGGAACGGGCCTTCCGCACTCCGGAAGGCTTCCCTTCCGCCTCTGCCTGCGTCGTCTCCAGGCACGCTCGGCCAAGGCCGCAAGTCCCAGAAAGCAAGCAAACAGCAAGGCAACTTCAAGCAGGCTGAGAAGCAAGTTCATGTCCGGCGCCTTTGGCAAAAACTCGTCGATTGCGAGGTTCAAGGTGGTCGCGCACCTCGCACACGAGACCAAATGTATTTCAGTCACTCATCAGTAAAACKTGATTGCCATCACCTTTTACCGCATTAAGAACAGTTCTTGCGGGCCACACTGGGAGCCCTCACCCTCACGGCCGGCCGACTCAGCTTTCTTACCTTTGCGAACGTCTTGATACAGGTTAGCTCCAATACATATGAGCTGGCCTTGACTGGCCTATCCTTGAAGCAGTTCCGGACTTCTATCTCACTGGCGTACAGCTCCGGCGTTGTCCAGAATACGCGCTGCATGCGCTCGCTGACGTATCCAGGCAGTGACACGAAAGGAGCGGCGAGATGCGCACCCCATGGTGAACGTGTACGGAAGGGCCGCTTAGTGCTGGGCGAGCGCGTATTTCTTCTCGCCCGCCAGCACCGCCAGTCGCACCCGCTGGCCGTTGGTGTCCTGATCGGCCAGGYGGTTCTCCGGCGGCGGCAGTGGGCAGGTGGCGAAATCCGTATACGCGCAGGGCGGGTTGTAGGCGCGATTGAAATCCAGCGCGACCGTGCCGTCCGCCGCCACGGGGCCGGTGCGAAGATAGCGCCCGACCCCGTAGGTCTGCCGGCCGGTGGTCTTGTCCTGGAACATCAGGTTCAGGCTTTTCGCCGGATCACCCAGTGCTTCCAGCCGCCACTGGCGCCCTTCCTTCTCGAACATCACGTAACCGGGGTTCGGGGTCTCGGCGACGTGACCGATCACGCTCACGATAGGCAAGGTCTTGCCGGCCGGGTGCGGAACGAACCGTGCCTTCACACGCCAGCGCTCATCGGGCGGGAAGAAATCCAGTCCGGTGAACCGGAGCCGCGCCGGTGCATCGGCGTGGCGCACCCGCAAGGCCACGCGCTGGCMGCGCCTGATCACGGTGATCTGACCTTTGCCCTCGTCATAGGCCAGCTTGGTCCCACCTCCCTGTCCCTCAGGCTTCAGGCGCACCTCGCCCTGCACGGGTGTGCCGTCGGAAGTGACGCGCGCGCCTTCAACGGGCGTGAAGTACACGCCGTCCGGGCGCTGCTCCACTTGGCCCAGTCGATCCGGTGCGATGGCCAGCTGGAGGGTGTTGCCCTCGCCCGCGCCCACGCTTTGCGTTCCGGCTTCGATCCAGTGCAACCCGATCAGGCTGATCCAGCCATCGGCCTTGCCCAGGTCCGCCGCACGGCCTTTTACCCATGCGGCATGCTCGCCCGCGAAATCCGGCGCAGCGGGCGCGGTGCCCGACGCCTGCGCCTGCGCCGCGGTGGGGTCGCCCCGGGGGCTGCACGCAACCGCAGCCAAGGCCAGCAGCAGGCAGGTAACACGTGTGTAGGTCTTCATGCGGATCACCAGTTCTTGGAAATGCCAACGTGCAGGTAACGTCCGTAGGTTTCGTGCAACGCGCTCAGGTAATTGCCGAAGGCATTGAGTGGCGGTTCTTCGTCGAACAGGTTGCGTGCGCCCACTTCCACCGAGGTGCCTTTGAGGCGCCCTTCGTTGAAATCCTTCTTCACCGACAACGCCCAGCGCTGGGTGGCCTTGACGACGTAGGGCGTGCGGTCCGAATACGCGCCGGCCTTGACGCTGCCGATGTAATCGTCGCGCAGGCGGACCGTCCAGTCCTGCAGGTTCCACAGGAACGTGGCGCTGCCGCGCCATTCCGGCTTGGCGCCGTTGATGCCGATCTCGTTGGCCGCGCCCAGGTCGGGCGCGATGATGTTCAACTGCCCGTTCGCGATGGCGGCCGCCACCTGCTGGATCTCGGCCGGCTTCTGCTGGGTGTATTCTTTGAGCTGACTGACGCTGAGCAGGACCGCGAAGTTGCCCCACCCCGTGTCGCGCACGCGCCAGTTGAGGTTGTAGTCCACGCCAGAGGCCGTCAGCGGCCGGCGGTTCTGGTAGCGGTTGTAGATGTGGGTCACCACGCCCGCCGGTGCAAGCCCGGACCCTTCAAACAGCGCCGCGTCTTCGGCGGTCACCGCTGCACGCACCACGTTGGAATTGCTGCTGCCTTCCACCACGCGCAGGTAGGCGTCGTACAGCAGCTCCTCGCCCAGGGTGTTGATCGGATTCTCCACTTCCACCCGCCACGCATCCACGCTCAGGCTGACCGCGCCCAGCCGCTCTGGCAGGAACTGCGGCTCCAGCACCGCGCCCCATGACGACTGGCGGGTGGTCTCCGGCTTCACGTCATCGCCGTAGGAGGTAACCGCGCTCACCGACGGTTTGACCGGCGAACCGCTGCTGTAGGCATTCAAGCAGGCGGTGTAATCGGGCTGCGCCCCCCTGCTGATCAACGCATGACAGCGGATCGCATCGCTGTTGAAACCGAACCCGTAGGTCGGCGGCGAGTTCACCAGCTCCAGCCCCGGCGCGCGGAAGCCGCCGCTGACCGAGCCACGCAGCAGCACGCTGTCATTCACCTTCCAGGCCGCCGCCAGTTTCGGCTTGGCCACCTTCCCGGCATCGCTGTAGTCCTCCCACCGGCCCGCGATCTGGACATCCAGCGACTGGACCAGCGGCACCTCATGCGCAGGCGAGACCAGCGGCACCGCCAGTTCGATCAAGGCCGATTTAACGTTGCGGCTGCCGTGCACGTCCGGCCGCGGGCTATGCGTGAAGAAATTGCTGGCCGCAACGGTGCCGGTGTACCAGTCCGTGTACGGACGGCTGCCGTCGATGTTTTCGTCGCGATCATCGGTGCGGCTTTCATAGCGGTACTCGACACCCGCTGCCAGGCCGATGTCACCGGCGTACCAGCTGAGCAGATCCGGACGGTTGACCTTGAAGTCCCACAGGGCCAGCT
>NZ_JBFULB010000251.1:0-5538 GCF_056400545.1 Stenotrophomonas sp. P5_A8
GCGGCCGGCACTACCGGGTAATGGGCAGCAGTTCCATCGTCTCGAACGCCTCGCCGTACTGGCGATGGGCGCGCCACAGCGCGGCCAGGGACAGGCCGCTGACCGGGTCGATGAAGTCCGGGGCGATGTCGGCCAGCGGCTTGAGCACGAAGGCGTGCTTGAGTTCCGGGCGCGGAATGCGCAGGTGGCCCGGGCCTTCCACGATCAGGTCGCCGTAGAACACCACGTCCAGGTCCAGGGTGCGGTCGGAGAAGCGCGGGCCGCTGCGGTCGCGGCCGTGCGCGTCTTCCAGCGCATGCAGCCAGGCATCGAGCGCATCCAGCGGCACATCGGTGTCGATCGCCACCGCATTGTTGAGGAAATCCGGGCCGTCGAAGCCGACTGCGGCGGTACGGTAGGCCGGCGAGACCGCGATCGCGCCGAAGCGCGCGCGCAGCGCATCCACCGCGGCGTGAAGATGCTGTTGCGGCTGCAGGTTGCTGCCCAGGCTCAGGAGCACAGTGGTCATGGTATTCAGCGTGCGTGGGGCGAATCCACACGGGACCAACATGGCCTGCGCATAGAATCGGGGTGCACATCATAGGACACCGACATGACCTATTGCGTCGGCATCGAGGTGGACGAAGGCCTGGTCTTCGCCGCCGATACCCGCACCAACGCGTCGCTGGACGACGTGCGGGTCCATCGCAAGCTGCATGAATTCGAGTTCCCCGGGCAGGCCGCCTTCGTGATCATGGCCGCCGGCAACCTGGCCACCACCCAACTGCTGGTCTCGCGTCTGCGCCGCGACGTGGAGGAAGCGCGCGAGCAGAACCTGCTCGCCTACCGGCACCTGTTCGAGGTGGCCGAGTACGTCGGCCGCGTGCTGGTCGACAGCCAGGTCAAGGCCACCACGCAGGACGCCGGACAGGACGGCATCATGACCCAGGCCACCCTGATCCTGGGCGGGCAGATCGCCGGTGAACAACCGGGCATGTACATGATCTACCCGCTCGGCAATGCGATTTCCGCCTCGCCGGAGACCCCGTTCCTGCAGATCGGCGAATCCAAGTACGGCAAGCCGATCCTGGACCGCATCCTGCGCCCGCAGACGCGGCTGGAAGATGCCGCGCGCACGGCGATCGTGTCGCTGGACTCGACCATCCGCTCCAACCTGTCGGTGGGCCTGCCGGTGGATCTGGTGCTGATCCGCAAGGATGACCTGCGCATCAGCCAGCGCATGCGCCTGGCCGGCGACAGCCCGTTGTATGCGCAGATCCACGGCAGTTGGTCGCACAAGCTGGAGCAGGCGGTAACCACCCTGCCCCGGTTTCCATGGGAAGAGGCCTGAAACCGCAGGGCCGGCCGCTGGCCGGCCACCCGACACTGTGGGGTGCAGGCAGAGCCGGCCAACGGCCGGCACTACCGTGGTCATCCCACCACGATCAGGCCGTCTCCAACGCCTCGGCCACCGAACGGAACACCTGCTGCATTTCCAGCGGCTTGCGCAGCACGTGCACGTTGATCGTCGACGGGAACACCGCCAGTGGCACGGTGACGTCGGCCTCTTCCAGCACCAGCGCCGGCCCGCGGAAGCCCAGCGCGGCCATTTCGCCCAGCAGGTGGCTGGCCGACAACAGCTTGGAACCGGCATCGGCGATCACCAGGGCCGGCATTGCTTCCTGCTGCATCCAGCGCAGCGCCGCGGCGCCGTCGGAGGCCAGCTGCAGGTGGTAGCCCTGGCTGGACAACGCGTTGCCCAGCAGCGACAGACGCGTGGCCTCGCCATCCACCACCAGGATCGACTGCCCGGTGCCGGCGGCAATCGGCTGATCCACCGCCTCGCTGTCGGTGGCCACTTCCTGCATCGGCAGCAGCAGGTCGAAACGCGTCCCGACCCCGACCGTGCTGTCCACGTGGATGCTGCCGTGCACGCCTTCGACGATGCGCTTGCACGAGATCAGCCCCAGGCCGGTGCCGTTGGCCTTGGTGGTGAAGAACGGGTTGAACAGATGCGACAGCGTGTCGGCATCCATGCCGGTGCCTTCGTCGGTCACCGAGATGCGCAGCCACTCCTCGCCCTGGCCATCGCGGTCGGCGGCCGCGCGCAGCGTCAGTCGCCCGCCGTTGGGCATCGCCTGGATCGCGTTCAAGGACAGGTTCAACAGCACCTGCTGCAGCTCGGTGTAGTTGGCATCCACGGCCAGGCCTTCATCGGCCACGTCCAGGTGCAGGCTGACCTTGGCCGGCAGGTTGCTGCGCAACAGCAGCTCCACCGCCTCGAACAGGTGCGCGATGCAGATCTGCTCACTGGGCTTGCGTGAGCCACGCACGAAGGACAGCATCGACTCGGCCATCTCGTGCCCGCGCCGGCCGCACTCGGCGATGATGTCGGCCAGGTGGTGCAGCTGCGGGTCCTGGGTCCGCGCCTTGAGCAGGTCGGGCATGATCAGCAGCGGCTGCAGGATGTTGCGCAGGTCGTGGCTGAGCCCGGCGGCCAGCAGCGACAGGCTTTCCAGGCGCTGGGCACGCATCAGCTCGGCTTCCACCCGCTGGCGGTCCATGCTGCTGCGCGACTCGCGTACCGCGCGCGCCACCGCCGAGGGCAACCGCGCCGGCTGGTGCTTGATGATGTAGTCGTTGGCGCCCTGGTGCAGCGCGGCCACCGCGTTTTCCTCACCCATCGTGCCGGACACGAAGATGAAGGGCACATCCGGATGCCAGCCGCGCACGATCTGCAGCGCTTCGTTGCCGGAAAAACCGGGCATGGCAAGGTCGGACAACACGATGTCCGGCGAGAAACGGCTCAGCGCCTCGCGCAGCTCGCCCGCGCTCTCCACCCGCTCGAAGCTGGCTTCAAGACCGGCATCGAGCATCTGCTCGCACATCAGTTCGGCGTCCTCGGCGGAATCTTCCACCAGCAGGACGCGCAGCATACCCAGGGACGGGCCAGTCAGCGGCATGGCTTACTCGATCTCCGGCGCCTGGTTGATGACCGCCCAGAACTTGCCCAGGGTCTGCACCGCACCGAAGAACTGGTCCACGTCCACCGGCTTGACCACATAGGCATTCACGCCCATGTCCCAGCTGCGGGCCAGGTCGCTTTCCTCGCGCGAGGACGACAGGATCACCACCGGCAGGCGCTTGAGCTCTTCGGTGTTGCGAATCTCGCGCAGCACTTCCAGGCCGTCCATGCGCGGCATCTTGATATCCAGCAGCAGCACCGCCGGCAGGCCTTCCTCGCGGTTGGCGAAGGCGCCGCGGCGCAGCAGGTAGTCCATCGCTTCCACGCCGTCTTCGACGTGCACGATCGGGTTGGCCAGGCGGGCCTCTTTCAGGGCGTCGACGGCCATCTCGGCGTCGGCAGGGCTGTCCTCGGCGAGGAGGATGGTGCGGAGTGCGGTCATGCGGCGGAGCCCTTGTTGATTGCGTCGAGCGCAGGGGGAAGCAGGAAGTGGAACGTGGCGCCGGCATCGACGGCCGACTCGGCCCAGATGCGGCCGCCGTGGCGGGTCAGTACGCGGCGTACGCTGGCCAGGCCGATACCGGTGCCGGGGTAGTCGCTGGCCTTGTGCAGCCGCTGGAACACACCAAACAGCTTGCCGGCGTAGGCCATGTCGAAACCGGCGCCGTTGTCGCGCACCGTGAACAGGTGGCCGCCATCGGGCTGCTGCTGGTACTCGACCTCGATCCGGGCCGGGTCGCGGTTGGACGAATACTTGAGGGCATTGCCCAGCAGGTTCAACCACACCTGGCGCATCATGTTCTCATCGGACACCAGGATCGGCAGTGGGGCGATCTTCCACTCCACGTGGCGGCGCACGCCGGTTTCCTCGGCCTCGCTCTGCAGGTTGGCATCGAGCATGGCGCGCGTGTCGGCCACCAGCGACTGCATGTCCACCGCCTGCATCCGCATCGCCGCCCGGCCCAGCCGCGAGTAGACCAGCAGGTCGTCGATCAGCGCGGCCATGCGGCGTGCCGAGTTGGAAATCACCCCGAGGTAGTGCAGCGACTTTTCGTCGGCCTGATCGCCCAGGTGGCGGGTAAGTTTGTCGGAGAAGCCGGCGACGTGGCGCAGCGGCGCGCGCAGATCGTGGGACACCGAGTAGCTGAAGGCTTCCAGCTCGCGGTTCACCTCGGACACCTGTTCCACCTTGCCTTCCAGCTGCCGGTTCAGTTCTTCCACGCGCTGCTGCACGGCGCGCTGCACGGTCACATCGCTGACCGTCATCAGCACCACCTCATCGTCCTTGTCCGGCAGCGGCATGCGCCGGGCATTGATCAGCATGGTGCGCACCTGCTCGTCGGCGGTGCGCTGCTCGTGTTCGTAATCCCACAGCTCGCGGCCGCGCAGCAGCACATCGATCAGCCGCTGGCGCACCACCGCATCCTTCCAGGCGCCGTCGCCGATGCTGTCCAGGCTGCGGATCTCGGTGCTGGTTTCATCCAGGCCGTAGAGCTCGGCAAAGGCCGGATTATGCAGCTGCACTTTCAACTCACGGTCGAGCAGCACGATCGGCTCACGCACGGTGTTCAACACCGAGGCGGCGCGTGCGGCCGAACGCTGCGAGGCTTTCTCGGCGCTGGCGCGATGGCTGATCTGGCGATGCAGCAACCACAGCACCAGGCCCAGCAGCGACAACTGCACCAGCAGCGCCGACCACGACACGAACTCGCCCTGGCGCTGCTGTTTCTGGAATACGGCGCTGCGCTCTGCCAGCAGTGTCTCTTCGTTGGACTGCAGTTCTTCGATCAGCTTGCGGATCGGATAGCGGGTGGTCAGGTCCTTGACCAGTTCGCGCTGGTCCGAATCCGGTGCCGAGCGCGCCAGTTGCCTGGCCAGTTCCATACGCCGTTCCACCATCGACTGGATGCGGCCGATGCGGACCAGCTGTTCGGGATTGTCGCGGGTCAGTTCAGTCAGCCGCTGCAGCCGCTGCGGGATGTCCTTGGCTTGGCCAAGACGCTCGCGCAGACCCGGCGCGTCGATGCCTTTGGACATGGTCAGCGCAGCCGACTCCACGTCGCGCACATCGGCCTGCAACTGGTACACCGCCACGCCCACATCCTGGGTATGGGTCACCCAGCGCATGGCTTCGGTATTTTCTTCGGACAGCTTCCGCAGCGTCAGCCACGGGACCACGATGATGGCCACGGCGGCCAGGGTCAGTGCCGGCAAGCGCCAGCGATCCCAGACGTCATCACTGAAAACCAGCGCCATATGCCCTCTTCAACTCACGGTGCCGTAACCGGCGGTGCCCAGCGCAGCGGCCTTGGCTTGCTTGGCACGTCGACGCGGGCTAAGCCATGAATATACCGCAGCGCATTGTGAATAGGGCTGGTCTCATTTAATGAACAGTTTAGGAAAAACCGCATAGCTACTGCGGGCACGCTTTCTCTCGTTCGGAGGCGTACATAAAGCGGCCTGYGGCCCTTGACGCGCGCGGCGGTCGGTGGGTCGGGCGCTGGGTGCCCATGCCCTTTCCGGCGAATGTCCCCCGGCGTCGGCCTGCGGCCGCCCCCTCCTCCTTTATTTCGCCTCCAAGGGCATGCGCGCCC
>NZ_JBFULB010000252.1:0-5536 GCF_056400545.1 Stenotrophomonas sp. P5_A8
CTGCTGTCCAATGCGTTGCGCTTTACCCCCGAACACGGCCGCGTCCTGCTGCGCGCGGTGGAGGACGCCGGCGCCACCCGCATCGATGTCATCGACAATGGCCCCGGCATTGCGCCGCAGGACCGCGCGTTGGTCTACCAGCGCTTCTTCCGTGGCACCGACGAGACCGGCCCGGGAGACGGCTTCGGGTTGGGCCTGTCGATCGTCGCCGCCATCGCCGRCCTGCACGGCTTCCGCGTGCGCACCGGCGAGGCACCCGACGGCGGCGCGTGGCTGAGCATCCGTTGCATCGCCGATGCGCTGGTTTGAGCCTCATCCATCGGCGCTGGCCGCCGCAGGCATCCGTTCCCTCCCCAGCAAGGCGTAGACCAGCAACGCACTGCCGGCGGTGAGTGCGGCCAACCCCCGCAGCAGCCAGACCAGCGCGTCGCGGCTGGCCTGCTGCAGTACCTCCACCGGCACCCCCGGCAGCAGGGCCGACGCCTGCGCCAGCGAACCGGTGGCCAGGTAAGCACCGGCCTTGCCCAGGGTCGCCAGCGGCACACCGCTACCCGGCGCCAAACGGTGTGTCACCAGCGCAGCCAGCACGGCCGTCACCGCCGCAAGCGCGATCCCCTCACCCGCCACCCGCACCGTGCCGAAAATGCCGGCGGCCATGCCGGCGCGCTGCACCGGCACCACGCTCACCGACAGCCCGTCCATCAGGCCCCATGGCAGCGCAGTGCCGGCACCGATCAGCAGCATCGCCGGCCACCACTGCGTGGGCGCCACATGCAGCGCGCGTTGCGACAACAGATACAGGCCCACCGCGCACACCGCCAGGCCCAGCGTGCACAGCCGTGCCGCGCTGAAGCGTCGCGCCCAGCCGGCGGCCAACATGGGCAACACCAGCATCGGCGCGGACAGCGCCAGCATCTGCAGGCCCACCTGCAGCGGCGACTGCGCCTGCACGCCCAGCAGGTGCAGCGGCAGGACCACCAGCAGCACCACGTAACCGAAGCAGGTCGCCACCGGCAGCAACTGCACGCCGAGGAAGCCGCGTTGCGCGAACAACGACAGGTCCAGCAGCGGTTGCCGCTGGCCGCGCTCGATCCGCACGAACAGGGCCAGCAACACCGCCGTGGCCAGCAACGCGCCCACCACGGCTGGCGAGCGCGGCCCGTGTTCGCCCAGCAACAACAAGGCGACGGTCAACGCCGCCAGCATCAGGCTGAAGCTGATCATGCCGGCCACATCCAGGCGCACGTGCTGGCCCCGGCTCTCGTCCAGGTGCCGCCGGGCCAGCGCCCACGCCGCCAACGCAAGCACCCCGCCCGAGGCGAACACGCTGCGCCAGCCCAGCGCCTGCAGCAGCATCCCGGCCAGCAGCGGTCCCAGTGCCAGGCCGACACCAAACATCGTGCCCATCAGCGCAAACACCCGGGTACGCGCATGCCCATCGAAGCGTTGCGCCAACGCCGCCCCACCCGACGCCAGCGCGGCGGCGGCGGCCACGCCCTGCGCGCCACGCGCAAGATCCAACCAGCGCAGATCCGGCGCCAGGCACACCGCCAGCGTGGCCAACACGAAACCGCCGGTGCCGCACAGGAACAGGCGGCGGCGCCCGAGCCGGTCGGCCAGACCACCGGCGGCCAGCAGCAGGCTGCCGAAGCTGAGCATGAAGGCATTGGTGACCCAGGCCAGCGCCGCGGGCGATCCCGGGAAGCGGCTGGCCAGCACGGGTACCGCCACCGCCCCGGCGGAAAACGAGAGCGGCAAGGCCAGCGCCGCCAGGCATACGGCCAGCACGGCCCAGCGCGGATCGCGCCGGGACGGCTCAAGGGAAAACAGGGACATGGGATCTTCCAGCGAAGTCGGGTATTGACGATAAGGGTGCGGCTATCTGCAATAAATGGCGCCAAAGTCGTTTGATTACGGCCACTTCTTCCGTAATGATCCGGACATGGACTCGATCACCGCCCTGCTAGCCTTCGTCCGCACTGCCGAGGCCTCCAGCTTCGTGGGCGCCGCCCGCAGCCTTGGCTTGTCGCCTTCCACCGTCGGCAAGCGCGTGGCCCGGCTCGAACAGGACCTCGGCGTGCGCCTGTTCCAGCGCACCACCCGGCGCGTGCGCCTCACCGAAGAAGGCGAGGTGCTGCTGCAGCGCTGCAAGCGCGCGCTGGACGAGCTGTCTGAAGCGCGCGCCGACCTCAGCCAGCGCCAACAGTCGCCCAGCGGCTTGCTGCGGGTGGGCCTGCCTACGATCGGCTACCGTTTCCTGTTGCCATTGCTGCCGCTGTTCCGGCAGCGCTACCCGGGCGTGCAACTGGAGCTGGATTTCAACGACCGCCTTGTCGATGTGGTCAGCGAAGGGCTGGACGTGGTGATCCGCAGCGGCGAGCTCGCCGACTCCAGCCTGATGGCACGCCGGCTCGGCCCGTTCCACTTCGTCCTGTGCGCAGCGCCTGCGCATCTGCATGCGCACGGTCAACCGGCCACGCTGACGCAACTGGCCACCCAGCCTGCGGTGCGCTTCCGGTTCCCGACCACCGGCAAGCTGCAGGCCTGGTCACTGCCCGGCCACGACGACGACGCGGGCGACGCGCTGGTCACGGTGATGACCTGCAACAACATGGAGGCGCTGCTGGCCGCGGCGATCGGCGGCATGGGCGTGGCGTGGATGCCCGACTTTCTCGCCGCCGAGGCACTGGCCGATGGCCGCCTGCAGGAACTGCTGCCCGACCACCCGCGCCAGCCCGGTCAGTTCTCGCTGCTGTGGCCTGGCAATCGCCAACCCAACGCGCGGCTGCGTGTGTTCATCGACTTCATGGCCGAACACCTGTTTCCCGGCGTTGCACCCCCGCCGCCACAGCGCCGTGGCCACCGCTGACCGCCGCGGCCGCATCACGTACCATCGCCGGCAACCTCGCCAGCCCCGCGCCAGCCGAATGCAACGATCCACCCTCAACGCCTGGTTCCTCGTGCACAAGTGGACCAGCCTGGTCTGTACCGTGTTCCTGTTGCTGCTGTGCCTCACCGGGCTGCCGCTGGTCTTCGGYGAGGAAATCGCCCACCTCAGCGAGCCGGAGGTCACCAGCGCCGCAGCCGATGCGGTGCCGCGCGATCTGGATGCGCAGGTTCGCACCGCGCTGCAACGCTATCCCGGCGATGTACCGCTGTTCGTCGGCTGGGATCCGGATGCGCCCACCGTCTACGTCAACACCGGTGCACGCGTGGATACCCCGCCACCGCAGATGCACACCGCGCTGCTGCATGCGATCACCGGCGAGGTACTGCCGGCCGCGCAGTTCAACGAAGGGGTGATGTACTTCCTCTACCGCCTGCACACCGACCTGTTCCTTGGGCTGCCGGGCATGCTGTTCATGGGCGCGATGGGGGTGCTGTTCGCCATGGCGATCGTCTCCGGGCTGGTGCTGTACGGCCCGTTCATGCGCAAGCAGCCATTCGGCACGCTGCGCACCGGCCGCAGCCGCCGGTTAGCGTGGCTGGACCTGCATAACGTACTCGGCGTCGTCACCCTCGGCTGGGCGCTGGTGGTGGGTATCACCGGCGCCATCAACACCGTCGCCAAACCACTCGAACAGGCATGGCAGGGCGAGCAGTTGGGCGAATTCGCCGCGCGCTATGCAGGGCAGCCACGCCCGGCCACGCTGGCGTCGCTGCAGGCTGCGGTGGATACCGCGCGCGCCGCCGAGCCAGGCATGCGTCCGGCCTTCGTCAGCTTTCCCGGCACCGGCTATAGCGGCGATCACCACTATGGCGTGTTCATGCAGGGCAACAGCGCACTCACCGAGCGCCTGTATCGCCCGGTCCTGGTCGATGCACAGACCGGCACGCTCACTGCGCAGCCCCAGCTGCCGGTCTACATGAGCGTGCTGCTGCTCAGCCAGCCGCTGCACTTTGGCGATTACGGCAAGCTGCCGCTGAAGATCCTGTGGGCGCTGCTGGATCTGCTGACCATCGCCGTGCTGGTCACCGGCCTGTACCTGTGGCTCAAGCGCGGCAGCACCGAGGCGCGCGTGAGCGAACTCGAGCGCGCCGCACGGACCGGAGCCGCCGCGTGAACCGGCCCCGTTCCGCACCACGCAGCCCGTTCATCGCCCCGGCCTGGATCGCTGCGGTTAGCGTGCTCGGCCTGGTCAGCGCCCTGATCGGCGACGGCGTGTTCGACGTGGTCTCCTGGCTGGTGTTCGCCGTACTCATCGCGCTGGTGGTGCGTGCGTGGGTGAAGCGCACGCGCTGAGCGGCGTGTCTGCACGTGTAGTGCATGGTGGCATCGCTAGCATCGGGCGCGTCACCTCCCCCACCGGCTCACCCATGTCGCTCCTGCCCGGCCCGCGCTTCCTCAACACCGTACTGCTCGGCGGCAGCACCGATCAGAAACTGCAGGCCGCCGCAGCGGCCGGCTTCGCGCAGGTCGAACTGTGGCGCGAGGACGTGCAGGCCGCCTCGGTGGACGCCGTACGTGACGCACTCGCACGCACCGGACTGCAGCTGACCGACCTGCAGGTGCTACTCGATTTCGACGGTGCCCCGGCAGCCACGCGCGAGGCCAAGCGCGACGAAGCGCAGTTGCTTCTGGACATGGCCGTCGCCGTCGGTGCCGGCACGGTGCTGGTGCCCGCCTGCACCACGCCGGACTGCCAGACGCACCAGGTCACTGCCGATCTCCGCTGGCTCTGCGGGCAAGCTTCCGCGCGCGGTCTGCGCATCGCCTACGAGGCCATGGCATGGAGCCACCTGCATTCCACCGTGCCGTCGGCATGGCAACAGATCCAGGCAGTGGATGCCGACAATCGGGATCTGGTGGTCGATGCCTTCCATCTGTTCGCCGCCGGTCGTGGCGTCGACGACCTGCAAGGCATTCCGGCAGACAGAATCGCGCTGGTGCAACTGTCGGATGTGACCACCCAACCGCAGCCCGGTGCCGTGAAGCAGCAGGCCCGACACGCACGCTGCCTGCCCGGCAGCGGCATCTGGCCAGTGGCGGCGCTGGTGCAGCGACTTGCGCGCATGGGGTACACCGGGCCGATTGGCCTGGAGGTGTTCAATGATGCGATGAAGGCGCGCGACCCGGCCGCGGTGGCCAGCGACGCCATGGCGGCACTGGACCGGGTATTGCGCGCGCCCCGCTAGAGCCGTCGTTGAACGAGGGCCTATCTATCCCAACCACGTTGCTGTGTAGACCGATGCAAGATCCGCTGCCTGCAGGAACTGCTGCAACGCAGGTGCCGGCGGGACGGCATGCACGCACAACGGCACTGCGAGTCCCGCACCATGGTCGTCAAACAGCCGGCCGCGCAATCGCCGTCCACTGCGCGGCGACATCCTCGATGCTCTCCGCCCGCACCGCACGCAGGTCGCGCGGATACGCCACATCCTCGGCCTCCACGCTCCGCGTGGCATGGAACTGGCCATTGCTCGCGCGCAGGATCCAGCCACCCTCGCCGCACGCCGCCGACGCCAGATACGCAACACCCGGTGCCACCGCATCGGGATGCAACTCATCCGGCTCACCCTGCACGCCCCACATCCG
>NZ_JBFULB010000253.1:0-5529 GCF_056400545.1 Stenotrophomonas sp. P5_A8
AGCTGGGCTACTGGAAGGCGCTGAAGAACAACGGCCGCGGCGTGATCATCGGCGTGGGCGGCTGCGTGGCCTCGCAGGAAGGCGAGGCGATCATCAAGCGCGCCCCGCACGTGGACCTGGTGTTCGGCCCGCAGACCCTGCATCGGCTGCCGGAGCTGATCCGCCAGCGGCGCGAATCGGGCAAGTCGCAGGTGGACATCAGCTTCCCCGAGATCGAGAAGTTCGACCGTTTGCCTGAGCCGCGCGCCGAGGGCGGTTCGGCGTTTGTGTCGATCATGGAAGGCTGCTCGAAGTACTGCTCCTTTTGCGTGGTGCCCTACACCCGCGGCACCGAAGTCAGCCGTCCCTTCGAGGACGTGGTGGTGGAAGTTGCACAGCTGGCCGCGCAGGGTGTGCGCGAAATCAACCTGCTGGGCCAGAACGTCAATGCCTACCGCGGTCCGTATGGGGACGGTGAGTTCGCCGACCTGGGCCTGCTGATCCGCACCATCGCCGAGATCGACGGTGTTGGCCGGATCCGGTTCACCACCTCGCACCCGCTGGAATTCAGCGACTCGCTGGTGGATGCCTACCGCGATGTGCCGCAGCTGGCCAATTTCCTGCACCTGCCGGTGCAGGCCGGCAGCGACAAGGTGTTGTCGGCGATGAAACGCGGTTACACGGCCCTGGAGTTCAAGGCCAAGATCCGCAAGCTGCGCGCCGTGCGGCCGGACATCTCGATCAGCTCGGACTTCATCGTCGGCTTCCCCGGCGAGACCGAGGCCGACTTCGAAAAGACCATGAAGCTTATCGAAGACATCGGCTTCGACCACAGCTTCTCCTTTATCTACTCGCGTCGCCCGGGTACCCCCGCGGCCGATCTGGAAGACACGATCAGCGATGCCGAAAAGCACGCGCGCCTGTCGCGCCTGCAGGCGCGCATCAACGAACAGGCTGCGGCGATCTCGGCCAAGATGGTCGGCACCGTGCAGACCGTGCTGGTGGAAGGGCCCTCGCGACGCGATCCGAACGAGTTGACCGGCAAGAGCGAGAACATGCGCTCGGTGAATTTCCCCGGGCACCCGCGCCTGATCGGGCAGTTCGTCGATGTGGTGATCACCGAGGCGTACAGCAATTCGCTGCGCGCGCGGATGGTGACGAGCTGAGGGCGCGCCGGCCAGCGGCGGCGGCACCTCGGGCCGCCGTTCCCACCAGCGCGCCCCACGCGGCATAATGCCGCGCACCMGGCGCGCGACTGCGCCTGCACCGCCGGCAGTGGGCGGCGGTGCGGGTCTGTTCAAGCTGCAGCAGCGAGGTTCCGGCGCGGACCAGCCGACCCGTCGCAGCCAACGGCACCCATCGGCCGGACACAGACACGACCAGTGACATCGGACGCCGTTCTGCAGGAGGAGATGCGCCGTCGCCTTGCGCACACCTCCGTGAAGAAGAGGTCAGTCAACGCCGCGCTGGTCATGAAATGATCACCTGGCGCAGACCCTTGCCGCCATGGGCGCCACGGTGCTTATCCACATGTTTCTCCAACATCCACCCACAACCGCTGTGGATGAACGCGCGCGGCGTGACGCTTTTTTGACCACGACCGCGGATCGTCTGCCGCACTAGGGCCCACGCAAGCTATCCACAGGTTGCCGCACCGTCCTTGCACAGACACTGTGGAGAACCGCGCCTTCGCTGGCGGCCAACGTGGCTGCGCGCTACCCTGTGTTTCCCATCCCAACGCTGCGGCCGGGTCGCTTCGACCGATGGCTGCCTGACGCAATGACGGCACTTGCACAACGCGACTTCACCCTGGTCCCGGAAGACAACGAACGCCTGGCCAATCTGGCTGGCCCGTTCGACGAGCACCTGCGCCAGATCGAACTCAAGCTCGGCGTGGAGATCGCCAACCGCGGCCCTGTGTTCCGCGTGACCGGCCCCAAGCGGGTGATCGAAGAAGCCAAGACCCTGATCGAGGCCCTCTACGCCGAAGCGGCCGAGGTCACCTTCGACAGCCACGCCATCCACCTGCGGCTGAACCAGGCCAACGTCGAACACGTCGTCGACGGGGCCTATGAGGCGCAGGACGTGACCATCAAGGTCAAGCGCGGCACGGTGCGCGGGCGCGGCGCCAACCAGGCGCGCTACCTGCACCAGATCACCACCCACGACATCAATTTCGGGATCGGCCCGGCCGGTACCGGCAAGACCTTCCTGGCAGTGGCCAGCGCGGTGGACGCGTTGAACGAGTCGCGCGTGCAGCGGCTGATCCTGGTGCGCCCGGCGGTGGAAGCCGGCGAGAAGCTGGGCTTCCTGCCCGGCGACCTGAGCCAGAAAGTGGACCCGTACCTGCGCCCGTTGTATGACGCGCTGTACGAAATGCTGGGCGTGGAAAAAGTGCTCAAGCTGCTGGAAAAAAACATCATCGAGATCGCGCCGCTGGCCTACATGCGCGGGCGCACGCTCAACGATGCGTACGTGATCCTGGACGAAGCGCAGAACACCACCGTCGAGCAGATGAAGATGTTCCTGACCCGTCTCGGCTTCGGCTCGACCGCCGTGGTCACCGGCGACCTGACCCAGACCGACCTGCCCAAGCACGTCAAATCCGGCCTGCGCGATGCGATCGAGGTGCTGCGCGATGTCGAGGGCGTCAGCTTCACCTTCTTCGAAGCCCGCGACGTGGTCCGCCACCCGCTGGTGGCACGCATCGTCAGCGCGTACGACCGCCGCGACCTGCAGCAGGTAAAACCCGGCGCGGAGTAGACGTACACTGTCCACTTCCGATTGATCTGAACTACCGGTATCGCCATGACCAAGGGCCCCGTCCGCCTCGATGTAGCCGTCAGCTACGCCCTGCCCCGTGCCGGGCTGCCCTCGGCGGTGAGCTTCCGCAAGTGGGTTGCCGCCGCGCTCAAGGGCCGCATCCGCGAGGCCGACCTGGCCATCCGCATGGTCGATGCCAAGGAAGGCCAGTCGCTGAACCGGCATTACCGGGGCAAGGATTACGCCACCAACGTGCTGAGCTTCCCGGCCGAGGTGCCCGAGGGCCTGCCCAAGGGCGTGAAATTCCCGCTGCTCGGGGACCTGGTGATCTGCGCCCCGGTGGTCGCGCGCGAGGCGGAGGAGCAGGACAAGCGACTCAACGCCCATTATGCGCACCTGACCGTGCATGGCGTGCTGCACCTGCTGGGCTGGGATCACGAGGACGACAAGGAAGCCGAGGCCATGGAGCAGCTGGAACGCGACATCCTGGCCGAACTGGGCATCGACGACCCCTACGCCAACGAGAACTGAGCCGCCCGCCGGTGACCCACGGATTTTCGATGATCGCCTTCAAGACCGCCTGCCTGGGCCTGCTGGCCCTGCTGCCCGCCACCAGCGTCGCCGCCCCGCTGGACCTGGCCGCCCTGATCGAATGCCGGCAGGGGCTGGCCGACTACAACGCGGTGGCGCCGGTCGTGGCCGACCCGCTCAAGGCGGTAGCCAACGGCCTGCAGCCGCTGCCGCAGTCCAATCAATTCATGAGCGAATTCCGCCTGGCCATGCCCGTGACCGTATTCGGCCAGCAGACCGAGTACATCGCCGTGGCCGGGGCCAGCATCATGGCCATCCTCGACCTGGCCGACCCGCGCCCGATGGCCAAACGGCTGGCGCTGGAGGATGGCGTGGACAACCCGGACAAGTTCATGGCCGGGCGCGAGCTGGTCAGCCGCGACGTCACCGACCCGACGACCGGCGAGCCGATGATCGAATCGGTGATCCTGAGCCTGTCCACCGTCAAGACCCACCCCGGCAAGACCCTGGCCGGCTGCACCTACAGCCTGGACCTGCCGCCGGAGGAGGAACCGGCCCCGGACGCCGCCCCGGGCGCCCCCGCCCCCGGCGGGCCCGTGAAGGCAGCGCCCGCCGGCGGACGCTGACAGCGGCGCGCATCCTGCTAGACTGAATCCAACGCCCGGCTCGCCGGGTGCCTTTTTTTCCAGAGATGTCTGAAGACGACAGTAGTGGCTCCAATGTGGAGCAAAACGAAAAGAAGCGCAGCTGGCTCGAACGCCTGACCTCTGCCTTCTCCGGCGAACCCCACACCCGCGACGAGCTGGTGGCGGTCCTGCACACCGCGCAGGAAGATGGGCTGATCGCCGCCGACACCCTACGCATGATGGAAGGCGCGATTTCGGTCGCCGAGCTGACCGTGGGCGACGTGATGATCTCGCGTTCGCAGATGGTCTCGCTGCCGGTGGAGGCGCCCTTCCTGGAACTGATGAAGCAGGTGGTCGAATCCGGCCATTCGCGCTTCCCGGTGCACGGCGACAACAAGGACGACATCCTTGGCGTGCTGCTGGCCAAGGACCTGCTGCGCGGCGTGGTCGCCGACCACGGTCCGGCCAACGTGCGCGAACTGCTGCGCCCGGCGGTGCTGATCCCCGAAGCCAAGAAGCTCAACGTGCTGCTCAAGGAGTTCCGGCTCTCGCGCAACCACATGGCCATCGTGGTCGATGAGTACGGCGGCGTCGCCGGGCTGGTCACCATCGAAGACGTGCTGGAGCAGATCGTCGGCGAGATCGACGACGAGCACGACGAGGCCGAGGACCACACCGCGCAGATCGCCATCCAGGCCGACGGCCAGTACGTGGTCGATGCGCTGACCGCGATCGAGGATTTCAACGAGCGGTTCGGCGCCGACTTCCCCGACGACGACTACGACACCATCGGGGGCCTGGTCACCGAGGCGATCGGCCACCTGCCCGAAACCGGCGACGAGCTCAGCCTGGACCGCTTCGTGTTCCGGGTGGCGCGTGCCGATGCCCGCCGCGTGCAGGCGTTCCATGTGACCGTGCTGTCGGCGGACACCGACACCGAGGATTGATCAACGCCATGCGGCCCCTGCTGAAGCGGTGGCCGTCGTGCCGCCTGTTGTTCCTGTCGTGGTTGCTCCTCCTGGCCAGTGTCCCGTTCGCGGCGCTGGCGCAGGAGGCTGCCGCCACGTCCTCCGATACGCCGGTCGCAAGCGATGAAGCACCCGCGCCCGGTGTCGCTGCGGACATGTCCCCGGCGCCACGCATTGGCGTGGTGACCATGCAGCCCGGCGAGATCTTCTTCGAGCGCTTCGGCCACGATGCGCTGGTCGTCCTGGACCCGCGCAATGGCCAGGCCATCTCCTACAACTTCGGCTATTTCGATCCGGGCGAGCCGGACTTCATCGGCCGCTTCGTGCGCGGCGACATGATGTACTACCTGGTGGCGCTGCCGCTGGACGAAGACATGTCGTACTACCGCGAGAGCGGCCGCGGCGCCAGCATCCAGTGGCTGGACCTGGACCCGCAGCAGGCCCGCACGCTGGCCGCAGGCCTGGCCGAACGCGCCAAGCCCGAGAACGCGCGCTACCACTACGACTACTACACCGCCAACTGCGCCACGATGGTGCGCGACACCATCGACCAGGCGCTTGGCGGCGGCCTGCATTCGCAGCTGTCCGGTCGCTCGCGTGGCAACACCTACCGCAGCGAATCGGTGCGGTTGGCCTCGCCCTCGCCATGGATGTGGCTGGGC
>NZ_JBFULB010000254.1:0-5528 GCF_056400545.1 Stenotrophomonas sp. P5_A8
GTAGAGCCACCCCATGGGTGGCTGCACGCGGACCAACCGGGCTTAGCGCTTCTGCGACGCCGCGACGCTGCCGAGGATCAAGGCGCCGGCCACGACCATCGCCCCGGTCACCGGTTCGCCCAGGAACAACCAGGCGAACAACGCGCCGAACATCGGAACGAGGTAGGTGACGGTGGAGGCACGCGCCGGGCCGATGCGGGCGATGAGGCGGTAGAACATCAGGAAGGCCAGGCCGGTGCAGACCACGCCCAGGGCAATCGCGCAGGTCCAGGACAGGGCCGGGATCGGGGCCGTCGGCCAGTGGGTGAGGGCCATCGGCAGCAGGGCGATGGCCGCGCAGCCCAGGGTGGCGCCCGCGGAGGCGGCCGGCGGCAGCCCGGTCATGTGGCGCTTGACCAGGTTCACGCCCAGGCCGTACAGCAAGGCAGCCAGCGCGCCGGCGATCACCGCCGCCCCGATGCTCAGGCCGGAAACTTTGGCCGTGGCCAGCACCACGACGCCGGCGAAGCCGACCAGCAGCGCAATGGCGCGGCGCATGCCGATCTTCTCGCCAAAGAACAGGAATGCGATCAGCGCCGCGAACAGCACGGTCATCGCGTTGCAGATCGCGCCGATAGCCGCCGGGGCACGTTGTGCGGCCCAGGCGAACAGCACGAACGGGATCGCCGAGTTGATCACCCCGATCGGCGCCAGCCACAGCCAGCGCCGGGCCGGGAATTGGGCGCGGGCCTGCCACAGGAACGGCAGCAGCACAACCGCGCCCAGCAGCAGGCGCACTTCGACCAACGCGTACGGGCCGAAGCTGGGGACCGCCACACGCATGAACAGGAACGAGCAGCCCCAGATCGCGCCGAGCACGGTCAACTCCAGCGGGGTGCGCCAGTCGCGCTCGACCGCGGCGCTGGCCATCGGGGCGCCGCTCATCGCAAGCCTCCAGTGAACAGGCAGATGCGTGGCTGGGCGGCGTGCGCGGACGGCAACATGGGGGTGGCTCCGGGGGACAGGGACACAGCATCCGCCTACCGGCAGAGGCCCACAAGCGCGTAGTATCCGGGCAAGCCACAAATCTAGTTTGGGTCTCGACCATGATCCTGCGCCCCGCCCTGCTGCCTGCGCTGGGGGTGTTCGCGGTTGCCGCGCGCCACCAGAATTTCGCCCATGCCGCCGAAGAACTGCACCTCACCGCCAGTGCGGTGAGCCACCATGTGCGCAAGCTTGAAGACGTGCTCGGCACGGTGCTGTTCCAGCGCCACGCGCGCGGGGTGCGCTTGACCGCAGAAGGACGCCAGCTGGCCGATGCGGCCGCCGGAGCGCTGAGCGATCTGAACGCGGTCGCCGGCAACCTGCACCCGCAGGCAGACATCGTGCCGTTGCGGGTCACCACCATCCGCTCGCTGTCCTACTGCTGGCTGGTACCGCGGCTGGCGCGCTTCACCGCCCAGCATCCGCAGGTACGGATCGAACTGCAGACCAGCACCGAGCTGGTGCGCTTCGACGAGAACGGGCCGGAACTGGGCATCCGCTACGGGCTGGGGCAATGGCCGGGACTGCGCGCGCATCATCTGATGGACGACGAACTGCAGCCGGTGGCCTCGCCTGCGCTGGCCGGCGTGGCCGCGCTGCGCGAGCCGGTGCAGATCGCCGCGCTGCCGTTGATCAGCGACATGTCACCGCAGGGCTGGCGCGACTGGTTCCGTGCCGCCGGGGTGCGCGGGCTGGAACTGCCCTCGGTGCACTCCTTCAGCGACAGTACCGATGCAATGCGCGCGGCGGTGTACGGCATCGGGGCGGTGCTGGCGCGCAAGCACATCGCCCAGCCCTACCTGCAGCGCTACGAACTGGTGCGCCTGCCCGGGCCGGCGCTCAAGGCGCGCTATGCCTACTACGTGGTGCATGCCGAACACCGACCGCTCAGCCCGACCGCGCTGGCGTTCATGGACTGGCTCAAGCGCGAGGCGCTGGACGAACGCACGCCGATACCGGCGTTGCCGGACGAACTGCTGGGCCGGCCCGCGCCGTCCCCGCCACGCTAGCGCACGCCATCCTCACCCCGTCTTTTCCACGCGCTGGCTAGGCTGGAGCTCCTTTCCCCCAAGGCGCATTCCATGGCCCTGTTGCGACTCCGAATCACCGGCAGCGAAGACGATACGCGTGCCATCACCGACCTGCTGCAGAGCATTGAAGGTATCGAGCATGTCGAGGAAACCGACGACCTGATGCCGCACATGGACGACGACGACTCCAGCTCGGCCGGCCTGTCCGACGACATCGGCCCGGGCATCCACGAACTGGAAGTGGAAGTGGGCAATGCCCTCGGCGCCCAGCGCGTKCGCGACGCCGTGCAGGAACTGGCGCTCGAACTGGATGTGTTCGTCGAATACGAGCACGACGAAGGCTGATCCGCCGCGGTGCCGGGCAACCCGGCACCGCGCGGTCGATCAGGCGTTGTTGGCGTTGCGGCGCTTGCGGCGGCGCCACAGCTTCAACCCGATCCAGCCGAACAGCCAGAGCACAAGGGCTACCGGCAGCAGCGCGGACACCGCGCGGATCAGGAAGGCCACGCTGGAAGTGAGGATCGCGCCAGACTCGCGCACGGCCTCGCCGATTTCACTGCGGCTGCGCTGCCCGGCCGGGGTGTGGAACTGCACCGTCACCAGCTGCGTATCGATCCGCCGACGCTGCTGCGCGGCATCCTTGTTGGCCTGCTCGACGCCCGCCTCGATCTCCGACAGGCGCTGGGTGATCACCAGCAGGTCGGCCATCTTGACGTCCTTGCCGTCCTCATAGGCCAGCAGGCGTTCGTGTTCCTTCTCCAGCCGTGCCTTGGTCAGCGCGGTGTCGGCCACCTGCTGGGCCAGGTCTTCGGCATGGGTGTTGCGCGAGGACACTTCCCCGCCCTGCCCGGCCAGCCCGATGATCGGCTCGACGCCCTTGGGCGCGATCCGCACCCGGATCGAACCGGTCGGGTACTCGCCGCCCTGCTGACCGACCTGCAACACAGCGCAGTCGCCAAAGCGCGCGGACTGGCAGGCATCGGCGATCTGCTTCACGCGCGGACCGATCTGCGCCGCCTCCAGCTGGATGTCGATGTCGTGCTCGTACGCCAGCGCGGCCCCTTCCGGCGAGGCCACCGCGCCCGCCGCACCGGCCCCGGCATCGGCGGCAGCGTGATTCTGGCTGCAGCCGGCCAGGGCCAGCACCAGCGTCCCTGCCAGGGCGCCCGTCAGGCGCCACGTCGTCCTTTTCACTGTTTACCCGCTCCGTCGTATCGATTGATCTTGAGCCCGTCCAGGTCCACCCCGGGCAGGCAACGTACATTCACCGCGACCATCTTCTGTCCGCTGCGCGGGTCCACGCCCTCGCTGAACGGGGCGATCCCGCAGGTGCGGCAATGGTGGTGTTCCAGGTGGTGCTGGTTGAACTGGTAGGTCGCCACGTCGGCCGCATCGGTGCCCAGCCGCAGGGCCTCGCGCGGACCGAACCACAGCAGGCCGCCACGGCGGCGGCACAGCGAACAGTTGCAGTCCAGCACCTCGGTGATAGGGGCGTCGGCATCCACCACGAATGCGATCTGCCCGCAATGACAGCTCCCTTCGTACTGCATGGCGCACCCTCCCGATGAAAGGGCCATGGTAATCCAATGGCACGGGCACGGCCGCGCCGCTGGGCCTATGCTCGGGGATTGACCACAGCACAGGATCGCCGATGCGCCAGCATCTTCTCGCCCTCGCCCTGATCGCCGCCCTCGGCGGCTGCCAGCAGGCCGACGCCCCGCCCGCCGCCACCGGCACGCAGGCCCCGGCCACCGCCGGCGACGCCGCGGTCGATGCCGCGTTCGCCGACCTGTCCAAGCGCGCCCTGGACACCTGGATGCAGCTGTCCCCGATCAGCGCCACCCAGATCGGCGACCACCGCTACGACAGCGAGATCGACGACCTCAGCGCGGCCGGCCAGCAGAAGGTGCTGACCGCCTACAAAGGCCTGGTGGGCGACCTGGACCGGATCGATGTGAGCAAGCTCTCGCGCGAGAACCAGGTGGATGCGGCGATCCTGCGCAACCAGCTGCAGTCGGAAATCTGGAGCGCCGAGGTGCTGCAGTCGTCCAAGTGGGACCCGCAGATCTACAACGGCATGGCCGGCAGCGCGCTGTACGGGCTGATGGCGCGTGAGTTCGCCCCGCTGCCCGACCGCCTGAAGTCGGCCACCGCGCGCATGGAGAAGCTGCCGCAGATCTTCGCCCAGGCCCGCGAAAACCTGGACCCGGCCCGCGTGCCGAAGATTCATGCCGAGACGGTGGCCAAGCAGAACCGCGGCATCCTCAGCATCGTCGATACGTTCATCACCCCGCACATCGGCGAGCTGCCGGCCGAAGACGGCAAGCGTCTGCAGGCCGCCATCGATGGCCTGAAGAAGGCCGTCGAAGAACAGCAGACTTGGCTGGACAAGACCCTGGTGCCCAACGCCAAGGGCGACTTCCGCATCGGCGCGGAGCTGTACGACCAGAAGCTGAAGTTCGCGCTGAGCTCGTCGCTGTCGCGTGCGGAGATCGGCGAACGCGCGCGTGCCGAACTCAAGCGCGTGCGCCAGGACATGTACGGCATCGCGCAGATGGTGCTGAAGGACAAGCCGGGCGCGCCGGCACTGCCGGCCAACCCGAGCGACGACCAGCAGCAGGCGGCGATCGAGGCGGCGCTGGAGCTGGCCTACGCCGACAAGCCGGCGCGCGACAAGGTGGTGGACGATGCGAAGGCGGCGCTGGCGCAGTCGACCGAATTCGTACGCAAGCATGACCTGATGACGCTGCCCGATTCGCCGGTGGACATCATCCTGATGCCCGAGTTCCAGCGTGGCGTGGCGGTGGCCTATTGCGATTCGCCCGGTCCGCTGGACAAGAACCTGAAGACGTTCTACGCGGTGTCGCCGATTCCGGATGATTGGAGCGACAAGCAGGTCGATTCGTTCCTGCGCGAATACAACAGCCGGATGATCCACCTGCTGAGCATCCACGAGGGCACGCCGGGGCATTATCTGGAGGGCTGGCATTCGGGCAAGTTCCCCTCGACGCTGCGCGCGGTGCTGCGTTCGGGGCTGTTCGCCGAGGGCTGGGCGGTCTACACCGAGCGGATGATGCAGGAGCAGGGTTACCTGGACAACGATCCGCTGTTCCATCTGGTGCAGTTGAAGTTCTACCTGCGCACCATTTCCAACGCGATCCTGGACCAGGGCGTGCACGTGGACAACTGGTCGCGCGAGCAGGCGATGCATCTGATGACGCACGATGCGTTCCAGCAGGAAAGCGAGGCGTCGGGCAAGTGGGTGCGTGCGCAGTTGACGTCGGCGCAGTTGCCGACCTACTTCGTGGGTGCGCAGGAGCACTTCGATACGCGCAAGGCGATGCAGGACAAGCTGGGCGCGAAGTTCAACCTGAAGGCCTACCACGACCAGATGCTGTCCTACGGCGCACCGCCGGTACGTTTCGCGCGCCAGCTGATGCTGGACCAGCCGATCGAGTAAGCACTGCCTCGTTC
>NZ_JBFULB010000255.1:0-5528 GCF_056400545.1 Stenotrophomonas sp. P5_A8
GGCGGGGCCGGCTCGGCCGCAGTTGGGTTCGGATCATCCGGCGGGTTCACGTCCGGCGGTGGCGGCGCTGCGGGCGGCAGGTCGACCGGCGGCGTGCCGGTGCTCTCCGGTGGCGGCGGCGGTGTCGCCAGGATGCCGCCGGGCGCGGGCGACGGTGCGGGGGTGGCGGCGGCCACCAGGGTCGAGCGCAGGTACCAGTTCTCGGCAGTACCGCCGCTGACCCCGCCCTTGAACAGGAAGTACTCGTACGCCCCGGCGGCGACCGGGTTGTACAGCGCGAACGCGCTGGGCGCGGTAGTGGCGCCGTTGATCGCCTGCACCACCAGGATGCCGTCGGCCACGGTGGAGGCACCGCCGCCGCCGGCGTTGAGGATGCCCACGCCGGTGGTACCACTGGCGCTGCCGGTGGAGATCACCAGCTTGTCCGACGCCGAGCTGTCGTCGCCCAGCACGGTGTTGAGGTACAGCGCGCCGCCAGTGCCGACATAGTTGCCAACCACGGTGAAGGTATCGCCCACACCGCCACCGTTGCTCAGGTCGATGCGACCGGCGTTGGTGAGCGTGGCCAGCTGCCCGGCGACGAACGGGGCGACGCCGCCGTTGCTGCCACCGCCAAACACCGCGCTGGTGGCATCGATATCCAGGCGGCCGGTGCCACTGGCGCTGTCGCCCAGCAGCAGGGTGCCGTCGAAGGCCAGCTGGGTATCGTCGCGCAGCGCCACCTGCTCCCAGTTGGCAAAGCGCGCCACGCCGCTGGTTTTGACGTTGTCGAAACCGAGCACGTCATTGCCCGGCCCACCGTCGAACACCGGCAGTGCGCCCAGGTGGGCGTTATTGAGGTTGGTCAGCTGCGCGACGTCATTGCCTTCGCCGAAATCGATGGCCCCGTACACCACCCCGCCGCCGTTCCAGGTCAGGGTGTCGTTGCCGAAGCTCAGCCGGATTTCACCGCGCACGGTGCCGCCGGTGATGGTCACCGCGTCATCGCCGCCGCTGACGCTGATGTTGCCGCCGATGTACCCGTCGGACAGCACGATGGTGTCGCGCCCGAAGCCGGTGACCAGGTTGCCGTCGATGGTGCCGCCGGACATCAGGAAGGTGTTGTCGTCCAGCTTCATGTTCACCCGGCCGATGCGGCCGCCGGTCATTTCGGCATAGTCGCCATCGTCGAACGCCCCAACAATGCGGCCGCCGGTCATGCGGAAGCGGTCCAGCGCGTCGCCCTGCAGCAGCGCGCCGATGCTGCCACCGGTCATCAGGAAGRTGTCGATGCCCGAGCCCTGCACCACGGGGCCGGTCACGCTGCCGCCGCTGATTTGCAGAGTGTCCTCGCCATCGCCCTGGTCGACGCTGTCGATCACGCCGTCGCCGATCACCAGGGTGTCGTTGCCTGCGCCCTGCAGCACGCCGCCCTGGATGCTGCCGCCGAGCATGTCGATGCGGTCGTTGCCGGCACCGGACACGACGCCGCCGGTACTGCCGGCAATGGTGCCGCGGTTGATCAGGTAGGTGGCCCCATCGAGCTGCAGCGCGCGCCCCGCGTTGGCGATGATGCTGCCACTGTTGTCGATGACATGCCCGCTGCCGGCCTGCACGGTGATCGCGTTGCCGCTGGCGATACCGAGCTGCGCGTTGGCCAGCACGTTGATGGTCGTGTTCGATGCGCCACCGGCGGTGACGATCGGCACTGGATCCGGATTGGGCGCTGCGGTCGAGCAGGTCACCGTTTGGCCCTGACCGGGGGCGGGGTTGTCGCAGCCGGCCCACGCCGGCGCGGCCCCGGTCAGCAGGAGCGTGCCAAAGGCTCCCCGGCACCCCAGGCGCAGCCAGTGCGAAATGCGGTCGGCGAGCACGGTGCGTGCCGGCGAAACGGTCATGGAGCGCATACGCCTTTCCTGTTCTACAAGAGGGGTACGGCACCGGCCCAGTGGTTCTATGCAGACCGACGTCAGTACTTTTACCGTCGCGCCGTGATGAGGGGGGTAAAAGAATGTGATGCCACAGTTAGATTTTGAGGTAGATGCGTCGCGCGTCCAACGCCCACACCACGCCCCACCACACCGCCACGAACCCCACCGCACACAGCAGCGAGGCCAGTTTGGGGGCCGTCGGCAGCAGCGTCGACAGGGCCAGGTACAGCCACCCCCATGCGCCGCTGGCCATCAGCAGCAGCGCCATCGCCGACGAGCCAAGGTAAGCCGCAATGGCGTTGACGCCGAAGCGCCGGCCCAGCGCGGGCGCGCCCCAGCGATCAACCAGCAGGTGGGCCAGCAACAAGGCCGTCACCGACAGCCCGCCGGTCCACAGCACGAAACTGGGGGTCCACAGCTGMTTGTTGAGGGGCAGCCACAGGGCCGCCACGCCGCCCAGGAGCAGGCATGCCGCTGCCAGCACCGCCAGCCCGCCCACCTGCCCTGTGCGCAGCCACGCGCCCGCACGCAGGCCCAGCACCGTCGTGGCGACCGCGCCCAGGCTGCTCAGCAGCCCTTCGGGGTCGTGGCCGAGCCCGGTCAGCGGGTCGTACTTGTAGAGCAGCGGCGCGAACAACRCAGTATCCAGGCGGCTGGCCGGGTTGACCAACGGGGCCAGCGAATCGGCCCCCAGCAGGAGCGCGGTGTACGCCAGCAGCAGTCCGACCAGCACCGCCCATTGCGTGCGGGCGCGCGTCTGGATGGCCAGCAGTCCGACCACCGCCACGCACAGCGCGATCCGCTGCAGCACGCCCCACAGCCGGTAGGCCGGCAGGTCCATCAACCACCAGGCCAGCAGGTGCAGCAGCGCACCGGCCAGCGCGATGCGCAGCGCACGCTGCAGCAGGCCACTGCGCAGGGCCGGACGCAGCGTCTGCTGGCCCGCGCGCGGTGCCAGGCTGAAGGCCATCGACACGCCGGCAATGAACAGGAACAGCGGAAAAATCAGGTCGGTCGGGGTAAAACCATGCCAATCGGCGTGCAGCAGCGGCGCGTACACATGGCCCCAGTCGCCGGGGTTGTTGACCAGCAGCATCGCGGCCACGGTCAGCCCGCGCAGGGCGTCGATCGAGCCCATGCGCGGCGCGGCGGCAGCGCTCATGCGTCCTCGCGCTGGCCGGCGATCCAGGTGCTGCGCACCTGCAGCGCGTCGTCCAGCAGCACCAGGTCGGCCTGGTAGCCTTCGGCGATCTCGCCCAGTCGGTCGTCCAGGTTGAGGAACTGCGCCGGATAGCGCGAGGCCATGCGCGCCGCTTCGTCCAGCGGCAGGCCGAGCAGCTGCACCGCATTGCGCACGGCAGTGGCCATGTCCAGTGCCGATCCGGCCAACGAGCCGGCCGCGTTGCGCACCACCCCATCCACGGCGGTGATCACCTCGCCATACAGTTCGTAGCTTGGGCTGTCCGCGCCCACCGGCGGCATCGCGTCGGTGACCAGCATGACCTTGCCGCGCGGCTTGGCCGCCAGCGCCACGCGCAGGCTGGCCGGATGCACGTGCACCCCATCGGCAATGATCCCGATCCAGCTGTCGCGGTCTTCCAGCGCCGCGCCCACCGCACCCGGCTCGCGCCCGGTCAACGGCGACATCGCGTTGTACAGATGGGTGAAGCCACGGATGCCGGCATCCAGCCCGGCGCGTGCTTCTTCGTAACTCGCTGCGGTGTGCCCCGCGGCGACGATCACGCCGCGTTCGACCAGCGCGCGGATGCTCTCCAGCGGCACCCGCTCGGGCGCCAGCGTGAGCAGGGTGACGCCGTTGTCGAGCGAGGCCGCCAGCGCGATCTCCTCGGCATCGGGCACGCGGAACGTGTTGGCGTCGTGGGTGCCCTTGCGCGCAGGGGCGATGTACGGGCCCTCCAGATGGATGCCGAGCACGCCCGGCACGCCCTGCGCGATGGCCGAACGGGTCGCGTCGATCGCGCGGCGCATCACCTGCACGTCGTCGCTGATCAGCGTCGGCAGCAGCCCGGTGGTGCCGAAGCGGCGGTGCGCGGCGGCAAGCCGGCGCAGGCTCTCCACGTCCGGCGTGTTGTTGAACAGCACACCGCCGCCGCCATTGACCTGGGCGTCGATGAAGCCGGGCAGCAGCCAGCCGCCGCCGAGGTCCACCTGTTCGTCGGCGGTGCCCAGCTGCGGGGCGGCATCGGAGACCAGCGCGGTGATGCGGCCGGCTTCGATCACTACCGCCAGGTCATCGCGGAATTCGTCGCCGGCCAGGATGCGGGCGTTGCGCAGCACGGTTTTCATCAGACGGTTTCCGTCACCTTGTTCAGATGCGGCGGCAGGTCCGGGTTGTGCCCGCGGCGCAGCGCCAGTGCATTGATTGCGCGATAGAACGCCTGCACGTGCAGCAGCGGCGCGCAGGCCGGATGTGGAGCCGCCGGCAGCGGTAGATCGCCGTCGGCATCGGAGAGCCACACCTGCGCATCGCGTGCAGCGAATTCCTTCAGTACTGCGCGGGTACCGGCGCCGGTTTCATCGGGCTGGGCGAAGGCCAGCACCGGGAAGCCCGGACCCACCAGCGCCATCGGGCCGTGCTTCACTTCGGCCGAGCTGTAGGCTTCGGCATGCAGGCCACAGGTTTCCTTGAATTTGAGTGCGGCTTCCTGCGCCGCGCCCAGGCCCAGTCCGCGGCCGAGCACGAACAGATTGTGTGCCGGGACCAGCCCCTCGGTAAGTGCGGACCAGTCGCTGTTCCAGGCCTGGCGCAGCGCGTCTGGCAGCGTGCGCAGCGCGGCGATCAGCGCCGCATCCTGGCTCCAGTAGGCCACCAGCTGCAGGATCGCCGAGAGCGAGGCCAGGTAGCTTTTGGTTGCCGCGACGCTGCGCTCGGCGCCGGCCCCGAGCGGGATCACGGTGTCGGCCAGCTGCGCCAGCGGCGAGTCCTCGACATTGACCAGCGCCACCACGCGCGCACCGGCCGCACGCGCGGCCTCGGCGTTGCGCAGCAGGTCCGGGCTCTTGCCCGACTGGGAAATCACGATGTACAGCGCACCGCGCAGTTTCAGCGGCGCTTCGTAGACCGAGCCCACCGATGGCGAGGCCGACGCGGTGACCAGGCCCAGCGTGGTTTCCAGCAGGTACTTGGCGTAGGTGGCGGCGTGGTCCGAGCTGCCCCGCGCGCAGGTCACCACGAACGGCGGTGGTGCCGCGCGCAGGCTGGCGGCCAGGGTTTCCACCGCAGCCTGGTTGCGCGCGAACTGCGCGGCAATCACATCGGCCGCTTCGGCGGCTTCGCGGTACATCAGGGTGTCGTGGGGGGCAGGCAGGGACATGCGGGACTCAGGTGGTTTCAGGAGAAGGAGGGCGCGCGCCCTGCGGGCGCATCGGCGCGGTGGAACCGCGCACCACCAGCTGCGGCACGAAGCCCTGGTTCTGCAGCTGCAGCGGTGCGTCGTCGTAGGCATCGCTGCGCAGCTGCGCGATCAGCAGGCGCGCGGCATGCCGGGCGATGTCTTCGGTGGCCTGCTTGGCGGTGGTCAGCGGTGGCCACGACTGGCGCGAAAACGGGCTGTCCTCGAAACCGGCGATGGACAGGTCGTAGGGCACGTTCATCCC
>NZ_JBFULB010000256.1:0-5527 GCF_056400545.1 Stenotrophomonas sp. P5_A8
TTGTAGAGCTGCTCGGCGAATTCCGGCGGCAGCGCCATCGGCAGGCTGGGCGTGGCCAGCAGGTCCGGGCTGGCATTGCCGGCGCTCTGCCCGAGCAGCGGATAGGCGGTCCACTTGTGCAGGCGCTGATGGGCGTCCAGCGGGCTGGGCACATCCGAGTAGCCCTGCTGCATCACGAACAAGGTGGTGCCCTCGAACGCCGGCAGCGCCTTGGCCTGCAGCCGCGATTCGCCGATCAGTACCCCGTCGCGCAACACGTACAGGCGCTGGTCGTGCAGGCTTACCAGGATGCCGACCTGCCCGCTGGGGGCGGCCGCATCGTTCCAGTAATGCTCCGGCGCAGCGGTGGTTTCCACCAGCGGCTTGCCGGTGCTGTTGACCGGCGCCAGCACCGCCGGATAGGCCAGCGTCATCGGCGCGCTCTTGGCATCGGCCACCACCACGGTGTCGCCGCGCTTGGTTTCGCCGAACAGCTTCTGCGCGAACGCCTGCGGCAGGCGCACGCAGCCATGCGAGGCCGGGTGCCCGGGCAAGCTGCCGCCGTGCAGGGCGATGCCGTCCCAGGTCAGCCGCTGCATGTAGGGCATCGGCGCGCTGTTGTAGAGGTTGGACTTGTGGTCCTTGTCCTTCTGCAGGATGGTGAATACGCCAGTCGGGGTTTCGTGCCCGGTCTTGCCCGAGCTGATCGTACTCAGGCCGATGGCGATGCCGTTGCGGTACACGTAGGCGCGCTGCTCATCCAGGCTGACCACCAGCACGATCGGACCGGCCGGGGAGATTTCCGGATGCTACAGGAACTGGCCAGGCTTCAGATCGGTGGGACCGCGCGGCGCGGCAACGGCCTTCGCGGCGGCGGTGCTGGCGGGCGGCGTGGCGGTCGCGGCAGCAGCCGAGCCCATACCGGCGGCGAACAAGGTGGCCAAGGCCAGGGTAAGCAACGCGCGGCGTGGCGCCATGTGGTTCATTCCATGCAGTGATGCGACGACGCTACACCAACGCGCTGCATGAATCAGGTGTTGGCGTGGGTGTGCACGTCGCCCAAAAGAAATTGCCCGGCCACGCATCCCTGCGCAGACCGGGCAATCGTCACGTCCTTGTCGGCGTCCAGCCTTCCCCCTGTGCATCCTGCCCAGTGTGGGTCCGGCCATGCTCCCTGCACTCGGCCGTAAATCGTTCCGCCATCGCAGCCCTTCCCGGGTCTGGATGCCACCGTCCAGGTGGATCCGCGCCACTCCTTCCGCGCCGCATCCGTGCGCACCGCTTCCCTGCGTGTGTCGGTGTCATCGCGCGTCCTGCGCGGCGACCAGTGACCAGCTCCCTGCCCGTCCCCGACCTGTCCTGTTGGTCATCGCCTTGGTACGGCTGCCGGCAACGCCCTCCTGGGCGGTTCCGCCGCGGGGCTCTTCATGACCCCCGCCGTCATCCGTTGTCGATTCCGTTCGACCGTTGCTGTCCCTATCCCCTTCACCCGTGCCAGATCCTCGATCCGGAGGAAAGGTCCGTGTTGTCGCCGGTACGCGACGATCGCGTCGGCCTTGCGTGGCCCCACGTTCGTCAATCCCTGCTGCAGCGTCGACGCATCAGCCGTATTGATGTCGATGCGGTCGGCCGCGTGAGCGGCTCCCATCAACAGCAGTCCCAGCGCAAGCGCCTTCCACGAAAACCAAGGCCCCACCGTGCTACTCCTTGTGGCTCGGAACCGGTGCCTGCCGGCTATCCCGTCGGAGGCTCCAGCATCCCTCGCCACATACACACAGCCTATCGTCCACAACGCCTTCACACAGCCAGCCAAATACCTGACGTGATGTAGGGAAATCCCTACCCCGACCAGCGGCGTAGAATGTGACGACTAGCCAATGCCTCCGGAGTGTCAGATGGACAGCACCAAACTCGGCCAATTCGTCAGTGAGAAGTGGGACAGCGAAATCGTCCCGCAATTGGTCGATTACATCCGTATTCCCAACAAATCGCCGATGTTCGACGCAGATTGGGTGGCCAATGGGTACATGGAGCAGGCCGTCACCCTGATGGAAACCTGGGCCCGGGCCCAGAACCTGCCGGGCCTGAGCGTGGAGGTGGTGCGCCTGGAAGGCCGCACGCCGCTGCTGCTGCTGGAAATCCCCGCCTCCGGCGCCGAGACCGGCGACGACACCATCCTGCTCTACGGCCATCTGGACAAGCAGCCGGAAATGACCGGCTGGGACGACGACCTCGGCCCGTGGGTGCCGGTGCTGCGCGGCGACAAGCTGTACGGCCGCGGCGGCGCCGATGACGGCTATGCGATGTTCGGCTCGCTGGCTGCCGTGCTGGCACTGCAGGAACAGGGGCTGCCGCACGCGCGTTGCGTGGTGCTGATCGAAGCCTGCGAAGAATCGGGCAGCTACGACCTGCCGGCCTACGTGGACCACCTGGCCGACCGCATCGGCAAGCCGTCACTGGTGGTGTGTCTGGATTCGGGCTGCGCCAACTACGACCAGCTGTGGTGCACCACCTCGCTGCGTGGCCTGACCGGCGGCAATTTCTCGGTCAAGGTGCTCAACGAAGGCGTGCACTCCGGCGATGCCTCCGGCGTGATTCCGTCCAGCTTCCGTCTGCTGCGCCAGCTGCTGTCGCGGATCGAGGACGAGAACACCGGCCGCATCCTGATCGACGGCATGAACGTGGACATCCCGGCCGAGCGCCTGGAACAGGCCAAGCGCGCCGCGGACGTAGTGGACACCGCGATCTTCGAGAAATTCCCGATGGTCGACGGCCTCAAGCCGATGAACGAGGACCTCACCGAACTGGTGCTCAACCGCACCTGGCGTCCGGCGCTGTCGGTCACCGGCGTGGACGGCATGCCGCCGCTGGCCTCGGCCGGCAACGTGCTGCGCCCGCACACCGCGGTGAAGCTGTCGCTGCGCCTGCCGCCGACCGCCGATGGCAAGGCCTGCGGCGAGCTGCTCAAGGAGGCCCTGCTGCGCGATCCGCCGAACGGCGCCGAAGTGAAACTCGACCTTGAAAAGGCCTCCAGCGGCTGGAACGCACCGGCGATGGCGCCGTGGCTGACCCAGGCGATCGATGCTGCCAGCCAGACCTTCTTCGGCAAGCCGGCGATGTACATGGGCGAAGGCGGCTCGATCCCGTTCATGGGCATGCTCGGCGAGAAGTTCCCCGGCGCGCAGTTCATGATCACCGGCGTGCTCGGCCCGCATTCCAACGCCCATGGCCCGAACGAGTTCCTGCATATCCCGATGGGCAAGAAGGTCACCTCGTGCGTCTCCAAGGTGATCAGCGAGCATTACGCGGCCAGCCTGCGCGGCGAGACCAGCGGTTCGCCGGTGGCCGCCGACAGCGGCACCCGCCACGGCGGCCACGGCTGCTGCTGAGCGCACACGGCGTGACGGACGCAGCCTGKCCTTGCTAGGCTGCGTCCACCCTCCGAAGGCGCAAATGGCATGAACGGACTGTTCGGCAGCACCAGCTGGCTCTACATCATCCTGGTCGGCTTCGTGGTCGGCCTGCTCGGGCGCTTCTTCATGCCCGGCAACAACCGCATGGGCTGCCTGCTGACCATCGTGCTCGGCATCGTCGGCGCACTGCTGGCCGGCTGGTTCGGCCAGTACATGGGCTGGTATGCCGCCGGTGAGCCGGCCGGCTTCCTCGGCGCGATACTCGGTGCAGTGGCCGTGCTTGCCGTGCTGCGCCTTGTCAGCGGCAACGGCAAACGCTGAGCCCGCCCTCCCCTCTTTTCCCTGGCGYCTGCACGGTGCCGCTTCGACGTACCCGTCCATGAACGATCCCGCTTCCGATCCCCTGCGCGCCGACCTCCGCCGCCAGTGGGCCAGTACCGCGCTCAACGACCCGCACCTGGCGCTGGACCGGGCCTCGGTCGACGCCGGTTTCCGCAGTTACTGGCGCACCACCAGCACGGCCGGGAGCCACATCGTGATGGACTCCCCGCCCGGGCTGGAAGACGTGCGCCCGTGGCTGCGCATGCATGACCTGCTCGAACCCAACGGCGTGCGCGTACCGCGCGTGCTCGAGCGCGATGTCGAGCAGGGCTTCCTGCTGCTGGAAGACCTCGGGGGCCCGACGCTGGCGCGGCATATCGACGACGACAATGCCGACGCGTGGTTCGATGCCGCCTTCGCACAGCTGATCCGGCTGCAGCAGATTCCGGTGCCCGAGGGTATGGGGTCGTTCGGCGAGGCGCTGCTGCAGCGTGACGCCGGGCTGTTCGACGAATGGTTCCTGCAGCGCCATCTGGGCCTGCAGCTGGACTGCGGCGAACTGGAACAGCTGCAGTGGGTGCATCGCCGGCTGATGGACAACGCACTGAACCAGCCGCAGGTGCTCACCCACCGCGACTTCATGCCGCGCAACCTGATGCCGGTCGACGCCGGTCCGGCCGTGCTGGATTTCCAGGACCTGGTGCGTGGGCCGATCGCCTACGACCCGGTCAGCCTGTTCAAGGATGCATTCCTGAGCTGGCCGTTGGAGAAAGTGGATGCCTGGCTGGCGCGGTACCACGCCCAGGCATTGGCCGCAGGCCTCCCGGTGCGCCCGTGGCCGCAGTTCCTGCGCGATGCGGACTGGATGGGCGTGCAGCGCCACCTCAAGATCCTCGGCCTGTTCGTGCGCCTGCGCGACCGCGATGGCAAGGGCCATTACTTCGACGACGCGCCGCGTTTCATCCGTTACCTGGACGAAGTGCTGCCGCGCCATCCCGAACTGGCGGCGCTGGATGACCTGCTCCAGCAGCGCATCAAACCCGCGCTGGCGCAGCTGGCCGGCCCAATCCCGGCACGCCCATGAAGGCACTGATTTTCTCGGCCGGCAAAGGCGAGCGCATGCGCCCGCTGACCCTGCATACACCCAAGCCGCTGCTGGTGGCCGGTGGCAAGCCGCTGATCGAATGGCACCTGGAGCGTCTGGCGGCGGCGGGCGTGGAGAACGTGGTGATCAATACCTCATGGCTGGGCGATCAATTCGCGTCCGCGCTCGGTGACGGCGCGCGCTGGGGCCTGCGCCTGCACATCATCGACGAGGGCGCGGTGCCGCTGGAAACCGGCGGCGGCATCCTCAACGCGCTGCCGGTGCTCGGCGATGCGCCGTTCCTGGTGGTCAACGGCGATGTGTGGACGGACGTGGACTTCGGCACGCTGCCGCGTGATCCCACAGGGGATGCGCACCTGGTGCTGGTCGACAACCCGGCGCAGCATCCGCGCGGCGATTTCATCCTGCGCGGCGATGGCCAGGTCAGCGATGACGGCGAGGCCGCGCGGCTGACCTATGCCGGCATCGGCGTGTATCGGCCGCGGATTCTCGATGGGTGGCGCGCGGTCATCGGCGATACCCCCGGCGCGGCTGCGCAGCCGCCGCAGTTCGGGCTGGCGCCGCTGCTGCGGCATGCCATCGCGCAGGGCCGCGTGAGCGGGCAGCACCACCGCGGGCGATGGACCGATGTGGGTACGCCGGAGCGTCTGGCGCAGCTGGACGCGCAGCTGCAATACCCGCACGGGTAACACCGCGGACACCCCCTGGG